>CAZUHR010000382.1:0-2197 GCA_964620335.1 uncultured Desulfobacteraceae bacterium | reverse complement strand
CAAACCTCTCCTTGGGTTGTACCGGTTCAGTGCGAACCACCCAGTAAGACGAGGCCTTTTTCTCTGGTTTGGCTGGCAGGGGGCGCCCTCCAAAGAGGCGTTTGATAAGGGCGGATGGTGTAATTACAAAATAATATGCCAGGCTGAGAAACAAAGTTGTAACTATTCTTCCGAGTAAATGAGCAATCCTCAGCCAAGCCGCATAGACTGGTTTTAACCGGGAAGGAATCAAAATAAAACTAAGTCCAAATATGGTAAGGAGTCCGAAAAAAAATGTGGGGACAGGTTTCTTTGTCCAGAGCCCCAGCACACCCAGGCAACCGAAAAAGATGAAAGCAATAATCCCGAATTTCCGTATTTCTCCGGTATCAGTCGAGTTCCGGTTCATCGTGCCAGTCTCCTTTTTCTGCACTATGGACCTGTTCTTCCTTGAACAAAATACAATCCTCCATGATCAGGACATCCATCTCAGTTCGCATAAAGCAGCGATATGCATCTTCCGGAGAACATATGATCGGCTCTCCCCGGACATTAAAACTGGTATTCACTATTACTGCACATCCGGTCAGCTTTTCAAATTCAGAGATTACCTCATAATAGTCCGGTTTATGCTTTTGGTTCACAGTCTGGAGTCGGGCCGAATAATCCAGATGAGTAACAGCTGGTATATCGCTTCTCTTAATTTTAAGCCTATCCATTATGCCCATTCCTTCACTTAAAACCTGGGGCAAACGCCTTTCCTCCCTGACACCGGCTACTAAAAGCATGTAAGGACTGGATCTATCGATCTCAAAATATTTCGAGGCCTTTTCCTCAAGAACTGAAGGGGCAAAGGGTCTGAAGGATTCCCGGTATTTTATCTTCAAATTCATCACGCTCTGGATATCCTCACTTCGAGGATCTCCCAGTATACTTCTTGCCCCAAGTGCCCGGGGACCGAATTCCATACGGCCTGCCATGTATCCGACAATCTTGCCGGCAGCTATCTGCTCGGCAATTACCTTGGCCCTTTCGCCCTTTTCAAGCCGGCGATAAGCATAGCGATGCCCCTCTAAAAAATCACGGACACTTCCGTTCGAAAACGAGGGTCCAAGATAAGAGCCCTGCTGGTTATCCCCGTCTTCGGATGCGATCCTCTCGTTATCAAGATACCGATACCAAACCGACAGGGCGGCCCCCAGCGCACCGCCTGCATCCCCTGCAGCAGGCTGTATCCAGATATTCTCAAAAGGGCCTTCCCGCAAAATCCGACCGTTTGCAACGCAGTTCAAGGCGACTCCCCCTGCCATGCAAAGGTTTTTCAAGTGCGTTTCATCATAAACATGCCGGGCCATTTTCAAAACAATTTCCTCGGTTACCGACTGGATACTGGCAGCAATATCCATTTCCCTTTGAGTGATTTCAGTTTCCGGTTTGCGTGGAGGACCGCCAAAAAGCTTGGCAAACCGCTTATTGGTCATACGCAGACCGCCCAGGAAATCAAAGTATGAAAGATTAAGACGAATAGATCCGTCTTCTTTTAAATCAACAAGCTCAGTGAGGATAATGTCCCTGTAAACAGGTCTGCCATAGGGTGCCAACCCCATTAACTTATACTCCCCCGAGTTCACTCGAAAGCCTGTAAAGTAGGTGAAAGACGAGTAAAGCAATCCAACTGAATCTGGAAAATGAAGTTCCTTCAACAGGGTAATATCTCCACCTTTTCCAAACCCATAACTAGCAGAGGCCCATTCTCCCACCCCGTCTATGGTCAAAATGGCAGATTCGTTAAAAGGTGAAGGATAAAAGGCGGAAGCTGCATGGGCTTCATGGTGCTCGGTAAAAAGCACAACCCCTTCATAACCGGTTTCCTTTGTTATGAGATCAGGAATATGCAGCTTTTGCCCAAGCCACAGCGGCATTGATTCCAGCCAGGATCTCAGACCTTTGGGTGCTACTGTAAGGTAGCTCATTAGGAGTCTTTCAAAGGTCAGAAAGGGCTTATCATAATAAACCACATAATCCAGATCTTTAGCTGTTGTCCCGCCTTCCTCCAGGCAGTACTTTATTGCATTTCTGGGAAATCTTGGGTCATGTTTTTTTCTTGAGAATCGCTCCTCCTGGGCAGCGGCCAGGACATTTCCTTCACTGACTATACATGCGGCGCTGTCATGGTAGAAGCAGGAAATCCCTAATATTTTCATACTATCCACTCAAA
>CAZUHR010000381.1:0-3470 GCA_964620335.1 uncultured Desulfobacteraceae bacterium | reverse complement strand
AGTAACACGGTCTCTGCCATCCGAATATATTACGGGTAGGGTTACCCCAGGGAGTGCATTGATATGTTTGATTGCCGGCCAGAAAATCAAGGTAAAGTGAGGTATGATTAAACCTCCACCCGCGCCCTTTGCCAAGTTCAAATATCTCCCGGAAGAGTTTTTTGCCGACGGTACGTTTTAAAAACACCTCCCTGCAGGCGACTGTCTCATAGCTGAATCCGGAAGTTAATGTAATTCCTTCAACACCGAGTCCTAAAATAAATTCGAAAAACGCCGCCGTTTCCTCAGCGGTTACACCTTCATAAAGAGTGCAATTGATGGTGACACGGAACCCCTCTTCAAGGGCATGCCGAATGCCATCCACAGCCACATCAAACACCCCTTTTCGGCAAACCGATGCATCGTGCCGTTCGCGACTTCCGTCAAGGTGTACAGAAAACGTAAAATAGGGCGACGGCGAATATTTATCAATCTGGTTTTTAAGTAAAAGCCCGTTGGTACAAAGATAGACAAACTTTTTCCGTTTTATTATCCCCTCGACGATCTGTGGCATATCTTCGTGGAGTAAAGGCTCACCACCTGCAACGGAGACCACGGGCGCACCACATTCATCCACGGCAGAGAGACACTCATTAACACTGAGCCGCTGGTCAAGAATTTCCTCCGGATAGTCGATCTTGCCGCACCCGACACAGGACAAGTTACACCGAAACAGGGGTTCCAGCATAAGTACCAGAGGGTAGCGCAGCTTCTTTCTCAATAGCTGAACCATGATATAACGCGCTATCTTGAGCTGCTGAATAAAAGGCACACCCATGGATCAGTCCTTTACATTAACAGTGTCGAGCATAACGTAATTCATGTCTGGCTCCAAAGAGCCTCAATTCATTTGCCTTGAGATGAGTTCCCGAGGACCTTCCGGCATCGTAGCCACAACCGCCTTCCTTCTGCAATCTGCCAAACAATAAGACCCGGCACTCCCAAAAGCAATTCACGTACACGTTTAGTAAGAGAAAGTGCAAGCGACACCTCCGGGCCAAGCCCTATCAAACCACCTATGACAATGAAACCGCCCTCCTGGACTCCAAGGGCCCCGGGTATACAAAAGGCTGCAGACCTTATGGCCTGGCCCAGACTCTCAAGCAGAAATGCATCCATAACAGTCACAGGCATGTCAAGAAAGTTAAGGGCCAACCAGACCTCTCCGGTACCAGCAATCCATCCGCATAGATACCACAGACCAGAAATCACCAAGGCTCCTCGGTTACTGTATATTCTCCATATTGCATTGTCGAGTATCTCCGCCCCCCCAACCAGGGATTGCCAGTCTCGGTCGCCGCCAAGACGAATAAGGACGCGGGCGAGCTTGCTGAACATACCGGATCGTTGCAGCAGATAAAACCCCGTTACCACTAAAAACATAACGCCAACGCCGATGAGTACAATGCTAACTGCCTCATGAGCACCAGAACTGAGCAGCAAGCCGACTCCCATCAGGGTAAAAATGATCTGCGTCAGCAACCCGATCGTCAACCCAATAACGACGCTGGCACCTGATATCGGACCAGGCACACCACGCTGCATGATCAACCGCGCCTTTGCCAGGTCGCCACCTACCTGTGCGGCAGGGAGCAGCCCATTAATTGACTCACCGATCCAGCGGGCCCATACCAATAAAGTAAACGAAGGCCGGTGGCCATCACTCAAAAGGCACTGCCAGCCTAAGGCATCCACAATCAGCGGCACCAAGTGAAACAGGGTCACCCATACAAGTCCCCAGCCGGCTACAGCAAGAGCAGCCGCCACCTCACTAAGGCCATAATAGCCGATCAGGAGAGTAAAAAGAGCCAGCCCTCCAAAAAAGAGTAAATAACCAGTCGTTCTCATTGGCAATTCCATTGCGCTGTGAACCGGTCAATGAAGATATCCATTTTGCCTGAACCAATTCACGGCATCGCTCAATGCCTCAATCACGGGGCGCGTGCTAAAGCCCAATTCCTGCTCTGCCTTTTCCGTTGAAAAAAACATCATTTTTTTTGCTAATCGAACACCGTCCACAGTCAGTAATGGCTCACCTTTCATTAATAGCCGTGTCCAGACTTCGGCCAAGTAGGCCAGCGGCAAAACCATATTGTGGGGAAGCCGGAAGCGTGGCCTCGGTTTACCGGTTATAAGGGCCAGTTCAGTAAGGATCTCTTTAAGGGTCATATTGTGTGCCCCTAATATATAGCGCTGGCCTATTTTACCGTGTTTAAAGGCCAGAAGGTGTCCAACCGCTACATCATCCACGTGAACCAGATTAAGACCGGTATCAACATAGGCCGGCATATGCCCGGAAGCGGATTTAAGGATCATTTGCCCGGTAGGAGTTGGTTTTATGTCTCGTGGGCCGATTGGTGTGGAGGGATTGACAATAACTACAGGTAAGGCCTGCTCATCCACCAAACGTTGCACTTCAGCCTCTGCAAGGAACTTGGAACGTTTGTAATGGCCGATCATATCATCATAGACAACTTGTGTGGACTCATCGGCAGGGCTACCGTCATGATTTAGCCCGAGCGTAGCAACGCTACTGGTATAAACAACACGTTCAACTCCTGCTCTGGCCGCAGCATGCATAATGTTTAATGTTCCGTTTACATTAGTTTCATAGATTTCATAAGGTCTTGGCACCCAAAGACGATAATCCGCTGCCACGTGAAAGAGAGTGTCACAACCTGCGATTGCTTGATCAAGCGATGTCCGATCCTTCAAATCGCCCTCAACAATCTCAACTGGCAATCCGGACAGGTTTCGGCGATCACTGTTCGGCCGAACGAGCGCCCGAACAGTGTGCCCTTCATAAAGAAGCTGCCTTAGCACAGCAGACCCAACAAATCCGGTGGCTCCGGTGATCAAGGTCTTCATGTAAAAAAATACCTATCTTTCTGTCAATTCAGTACTTTCTTTCAATAATATATTGGTTTAATTCTAAAAGGCTTTCCTTGGCAGGTGAATCGGGAAATGGACTCAAGTAACTAGCGGCCATATTTACATATGCCTGCGCCTCATCACGTATCTTATCAAGAGCTCCGTTTCTCCTCACAAGTTCAATCACGTTCCGGTAATCCTCATCTGCAGTTCGCTGGCTCTTGAATAGGCTCTCAAGCTTCACTCTTTCAGGCTCCTCAAGCTTTAAGAGAGTATATATCAAAGGCAGGGTGATTTTACCTTCCCTTAAATCCTTCCCCACAGGTTTTCCAAATACCTCTTTTGAAGAAGTGTAATCAAGTAAATCATCCATTAGCTGAAATGCGATTCCCATATTCAGGCCAAATCCTGCAAGAGACTCTCCACTCTCTGCTTCAACTCCTGAAATAAGGGCTCCACAGGCGCATGCCGCAGATATAAGCACGGCGGTCTTAGCCGTAATTACCTCCATATATTCTTCCTTGCTGATATTCCAGTTATTCGCATAGCTCAACTCCATA
>CAZUHR010000380.1:0-3473 GCA_964620335.1 uncultured Desulfobacteraceae bacterium | reverse complement strand
GTGTTATAAAGACTTCGTCAACAGGGTTTTTTGAGATATATTCGTTGAATTCATCCAGAGAGCAGAGAAAGGGTTTGCTCTGTTCCGCACAAAAATTTTCCTGGTCCCATTCATCGTCAATAAAACCAATAATATTGATCCCCAGTTCGCGTTTACTTAAGTCATCTGAAAGGGATATTGAACGCCTATTTGACCCAACAATAACAACATCTTGTATGTTGTGCATTTTAATTCGAGCTGATCTAATAACCCCAAAGAGAGCCAGCCTATAAAAAATGAAGACAGTCAGAGTTGAAAACCAAAATATAAAAGGAAGCGATCCGCCAATATCGGTTATGCCCATTAAATAAACGCCAAGAAGCATGGTTGACACCACCAAAGAACAGGCCACTGCAATCAAGGAAAGGCGTTTGGCCCACGCTACTGGCTGCCTGAGCTGGTACATGTCCGCTAAGGTGAAAATACGGTTCCACAGGACAGCAAGTACAATAAGGATAAGGAGGTCCGTTAAGGAGAATTCGACGCGATAAAATGTATTCTTATTAATGATGTGCCCGAAATTGACATACTCCCTCACGCAGACGAAGAGGGCAATGACCAGGACAATATCTAGGCCCCTGATAAGCATTCCCGCTATTCGCGCCTTATAATGAGTCTTGACCATGGTATTATTCCGTGATTTCTTACCTCTAATATGGCCTTTGTCGTTATGGCCTACCTGCCCTTTGGTTCTTCTTGCAAAATTATCTGATTATATCAATATTAAACATACAGGGCAAAGGGCGGCCGGGATCCAATTAAACATGAGGAATTAAAATCTATCTTCGTTTATCCAAGATAGACACCCCTATTGTTCCTCTAGTGGCCTGAAAACGTACCTTGGGGCAGCCCGTGTGATCACAAGCGCCCGTGCGAATCCAAAAATCTTCGGTCCAGAAGCTAAAAGCATCTCTTAAGTCATCATTTGCCCAGACCGGACTTACCAGCCTGGGTGATGAGGGCTGACTGGCCAGCATGAGAACTCCTGCAGGTCTCTCAATGGGATAGATCCTGACCATCAGGGAACGATCCTTATGCATAACAAAAGTCACCTGTTGAGGCCATTTGGGGTCTGTCACACTTATGGTATAATGTCTTCCGACGATCGCAACACTCCCCTGAAATTGTATGGATCGGTCTATGATATAATCCCTTTCGGTGATGCCCCGTTCGGCCGAGGACCGATCGACCAAGGAGTATAAGACCAATGTGACAATAGGGAACGCAATCATCAAAGATATGGTTAGGGTTTTCCCGCTGATTTTTGGAAGTGGCATAAAAGAACCCGTTTTTTTCTTTGTATTTGCCTTGGGCATAGTCGCCTAATTTCTACGGCTCAACAACCTGGCATTGGATTCCATCGGTGATCAACTCAGAACACTGGGTTTCAGCCCCTTGCTTGGTATAAAAGGCGCCGGCGTACAGATGGGATGCCCCCTTAATTCCTTTAATAATATACGGGCAGTATCCAAGTCTTGAGAGCTCAAGCAACTTGGTGTTGAGGGCATTATCCGATGTGTAAACTCCCACCAGATTAGCATATTCAATTTTTTTTGACCTGGCCTCGATAAGGCCCTTTTCTTTTATGAATGCTTCGGCCTCCTCTCTTCCTTTAAAATGTCCTGTGAAGACCCTGTACCATACTTTGTCATCACCAAGATTAACCCTTACCCAGAAGCCTGAAAGCCCCATCTTTCTATAGATTTCAAGGGCTCTTTGCGCCTTTTCCAGGGCCCGGTAAGAGGAAAGCAAGACGGAATAAGGGTAGGAAACTCTTGTTTTTTGGGTATCTGGCCTTTTTTCTTCAGGTATTTCTGTTTTTTGAGGCGAGACCTGAAGGACGGGGTTTTTCCCCTCGTTGAGGGTCTCCCTATTCGGAATTGCTGCCTCGGTTTGGGAGTGAGTTTGTTTCGTTACTGTTATGTCTTGGTCAAGATTAGCCCGGGTACCAAATCCCTCTTCCACATTGCTTTGTCCCAGGGAATTATTGTTTATTGCCTTCGTAGGAGTTGGATTTGGTTCTTTTTTTGCAATTCCCTCGGATATTTTTTCTGAGCCGTTCATTCCAAGTTGCCTGAAAATACCTGCCACCAGTAATACTATTACTCCGAGAATAAGGACAAATTTGAGTCCTTTGTATCTGTGTCCTTTCCCTGATTGCGCTGTTTTTTCTCCCTCTTTTTGAGACGATTTCTCTTCTCCGCCTAATGCCGTCCTTGAGGCCTGACGGGCAGGAGTATCAGATTTATCCTGGGGCGACAATACTTGTTTCCGGTAAGGGTTCATGCGAATGGGTTTCCGGGGTCCGGAGCGGAAGTCAAGCCCCAGGTCGCTAATGGCCATCTGGACTTCTGCGGTTTCAGCCGTTTCCTTTTGCAACATGAATGCCTTGAGCAGGGTTGCATCACATATTCTGTTTATAATTCGAGGAATTCCTTCAGAATTACTGGCAATAAGATCCAAGGCCTCATCTGAAAAGATATCCGTTGATCCACCTACTGTTATAAGGCGGTGTTTTATGTATTGGATGGACTGGGCCCTGTCCATAGATCTTAGGAATTTGATTACGGAAATGCGCTGCGATAATTGGCGCATTTCCGGACTGTTTATCTTATCCAGTAGTTCCTTTTGTCCTAATAAGAATATCTGAATAAGTTTGTGCCGGCTCGTCTCAAGGTTGGTAAAAAACAGGACCTCTTGAAAAAGTTCATCACTCATGAACTGGGCCTCGTCAATAATCAGTACGCATCGTCCTCCCGCATCATCTATCTTGATTAGTTCCTCCCGGATCAATTCGTTGAGTAAGAGATGTGAAACAGGTGTCTGTGTTAGTTTCAGGCTATGTGCTACGAAAGAGGTAAGTTCAGTGGGTTTGGCCTTGGGATGGACGAGAGATATTACCTTGGTTCCTTCCGGCAGATGTCCTATCAGGGCCCTGGACAGGGTTGTCTTTCCGGTGCCTACGGAACCGGTAATACATATGAGGCCCTTGCGGGAGATGACACTGTGTATCATAAGGGCGAGCGTTTCCCTATAACGAGCTCCCATAAAGAAGAAGGCAGGGTCCGGTGTGTTCTCAAAAGGAAGTTTGTTCAGCCCGAAATAATCTTGATACATCTCTTTTTACCTCTGATCTAATTACTTTTAAGGCGTGGCCTCCGCTGGCCATGGTAAAGTGCTGTTCGAGCCTGGGCCTTCACTAGGGTCTGTTTGAGGGTGATCAGATTGATAAGGCCTGTCTGAGCACGCGGTTCCGGCTTGAATGAGGGCGAGAAACTCTTGGGAGGGGAGGGTTTTATTACCCAGATAAAATTTGCAGTTCGGCCCAAAGAAAAGATTGCCCTCAAAGCGGACTTCCTTGGGTGCGGTCTCGATGCGGACCTGGTGCTTGCCTGCCCCAGAGAATATATTCTTCACCACTCGAACATCCGATA
>CAZUHR010000379.1:0-3473 GCA_964620335.1 uncultured Desulfobacteraceae bacterium | reverse complement strand
TTTGAGAGGATCTTTCCCTAGTACGAGAGGACCGGGATGGACGAACCTCTAGTGTACCAGTTGTCGCGCCAGCGGCATAGCTGGGTAGCTACGTTCGGAATGGATAACCGCTGAAAGCATCTAAGTGGGAAGCCAACCTCAAGATAAGATATCCCTTCAGATACTTAGCTTGCTGAGTGTCTGACTGAAGACCCCTTGAAGACTACAAGGTTGATAGGCCAGGTGTGTAAGTGCGGTAACGTATTTAGCTAACTGGTACTAATAGGTCGTGAGGCTTGGCCATAAATTTTTTCATTTATGCCCTTTGTTTGCGTACTCTGTATTTTAAAGTTTTCGGCGGTCAGCAAACAGCTTTCAGCTAGCTGAGAGCTAAATTCTGATTGCTTAAAGCTTTTTTCAGTTTTCGGTGGCAATAGCGAAGAGGTCACACCCGTTCCCATCCCGAACACGGAAGTTAAGCTCTTTAGCGCCGATGGTACTGCGTGGGAGACTGCGTGGGAGAGTAGGACGCCGCCGAAATTAATTTTAAAAGTCCCTCGCTTTGCGAGGGATTTTTTTTGTTATGGATTTTTTCTTTAGTTCACTCGTAACCGACCTCTTGCCATTGATGAAAATATCCCGAAGAAGCAAAGGGCCGCAAAGATAATGAAAGAAACCTGAACGCCCCTGATGAAATCCGGATAATATTTGGGGACGACCTGAACCCTTCCCATAAACAGCGTGAATATAACCGTGGCGATTCCCATGCTGACCATCATGCCCAGCAAGCGCATGGTCCCCACTGATCCTGATGCCAGGCCGTAAAATCTATGGTCAACAGATCCCATAATGGCATTCGTATTGGGAGAGGAAAAAAGGGCAAAGCCAAAACCCAGCACAAGCAAATTAGCGGCTATAAAACCTAACGTTGAACTCTTTGTTAAAAAAATAAATGGAACCAGGCCCAGGGTTGTGACAGTCATGCCCAGCGAGGCAACGATTCGTGGTTCAATCCTGTCTGAAAGCCTACCGGCAAAAGGAGATAAGACCGCCATCATGGCGGGCTGAGCGATTAAAATCAGTCCGGCCCATTGCGGGCTTAAGTCCTTGATGTACTGCAAATAGAGGCTCAAGAGAAATGTCACCGCAAATGTAGCGCTATAGTGGATAAGGGCAGCCAAACATGAGAAGGCAAATATTCTGTTCCTGGTGAAAAGGGTCATATCGAGAACGGGATACTCCACTCTCGTCTCCCATTTGAAAAAGGCCCCGATCCCAAGAAAACCGAAAACGATGATCCACAGACTTTTACTGTCTGGTAATCGGGAGATGCCGTACATTATGCTGACAAGGGCAAGTCCATAAATAAATGATCCTTCAATGTCAAATCGTTCTCCTTTTGCTGGTGCCCACTCGCCTTTCAGCTTCCAATAAACCAGCAAAATGATAGTCACGCCAACGGGAACGTTTATGAGAAAGACGCTTCGCCATGTCAGATAATGCGTCAAGAACCCACCGAGAAGAGGCCCTAAAGACAGCCCTGCATAGACCACAGCCACATTAATCCCCAAAACCCTGCCCCTTTCTTCGGCAGGAAATACGGAAGTCAGAATGGCGATGCCGGTGGCAAATATCATGGCACTTCCCATCCCTTGAAAGAGTCTGAAAATGATAAGCATGAAAGCAGAGGTGGAAATTGCTGACAAAAAAGACGAAAGGGTAAAGATTGCAAGACCGTAAGCAAAAACTTTTTTTCTCCCGTATATGTCTGCCAGCCTTCCGAAAGGTACTAAAAAAACCGCAGCGGCAAGAAGGTAAGAGGTGGCTACCCAGCTCAACAGGACGGCATTTGTTTGAAAGCTTTCCCCGATTGCCGGAAGAGCAATGTTGATGGAAGAGCCCATAAAGGGGGTCATGATAGAAGTCAGTGTAACTACGACTAGTGCGACTTTTCTGGTTGTAAGGTTATTATTGGAGGAGTGTTTCATGGATTCTGCAAATTCAGCCATAACGATCAAGAACAGTAAAAAAAAGGTGAGTCAAGAGAAAAAAGGAATATGGGGCAGGCTAGGAAAAATTTTATAAAACCGTAAGGGACTGTTTTGGTGCTTGCTGTAAAGGCACGCCGCCAGCGTTCGTTCTGAGCCAGGATCTTTGGCTCAAAATAGAACCCCTGCCCTCCGGGCGAGGGTTCTTGGTTCTAAACCCAGTAGTTGAACTTTTCCCAGAACTCTCTATCGTCCTCTTTCCAATCCAGACCGAATTTTTTGTCGTAATAGGAACCAAGCCGGTCGAGCCAACGCCACATGAGGCGCTTGCCCTTTTCCTGGGCCTCAAGGATGTCGCTTAGGAAGGTTGTTATGTTCACCATTTCATCCTTTGGTACATAGGAAGCGGCCCCTTTTCTAAAGGATTTGACCGTATCTTCGACACTCAGGGCATGAGCGGTCAACATGACAGCAATCACATCCTTTTCTTTGGCAATGTCTAATAGCTTGTATCCTTTAATCCCCATAATATCCAAGATAGCGATGTCGAAATACTCGGTCTCCAATCGTTTCTTGGCTTCCTCGAAGGTGGAGGCCTTAACAACATTGCACATGGAAAGAAGTTCGGACAGTGTTTCCAATACATCGCGCTCATCATCGGCTATGAGAATCCTCTTGTTATTTAACAGATCTTCTTTTGTCATCACAACACCCTATCCGTAAAAAGAGTTGGCGTGGGTTTCAACGGACGCTTCTCAGGTCTCCCGATTCTCCAGACTTTCGAGAGCCACGTTTCTCTACAGACCGTACACAAAGAGGCATTCCTTCCTAATAAAACGCTTTCAGCCACTACCAATTCAATTGGTCAAGCCCTTTTCTTAAAAAATCCTTTCCTTCGTGACCCAGTCCGGAAACCACCGATAGTGATCTTGTGGAAACGCCTTTCTTAAACCCTCGTAGGTGGCTTTAGCGAGGGCGATCCCCTTTCTGTCGCTGTAGAGTTTGGCAAGCCCCTGGCTCTCCAGCGCCAGGAGAGCTTGGTCCAAATTTGCGTCATCCACATCAAAAAATTCTTTAATATCCTCACGGCTCATGTGCAGGCCCGGGTTAACCCGGTAATCCTCTGCAAGGACCTTGAGGAGAGTTTCTTCACCCATCTCTTTCTTCTTTTCAGGTTTCCCCGGCGACGGCACAGGAACACCAAGTTCTTCATGAATAACCCGTCTGGGCATCTTCAGGTCGTCAGCCATCTGCCTCATGGCGGTTCGCTGTATCACCATCCTGCAGGCCTCCATGGTGCCGCCGGCTATATGCTCCACCTTAGCCACCTTCATTATAGCTGATAGAGGATAAAAAGGCGTCAAGCCATCACCCCCCATAACCTGAATGGCATCCAAAGCAGAAGCCATGACACCTTCACAGTTGAAAACCTTAGCTACATTTGAATCAATGTTGATATCCCAGCCTAGGTCCCACAAGTAAGCCGTATAGTATGTAAGCAGCCTC
>CAZUHR010000378.1:0-3479 GCA_964620335.1 uncultured Desulfobacteraceae bacterium | reverse complement strand
AGAGAAAAAGACAAAAAATATCACGCAGAAAAGGCTCGGTATGGCACTCTTCTTAAGTTCGCATCTACTCCTAAGTTGCAAGCGACCCTCGCTGCGGTCTGCGGGAACAGAAGGTGGGGGATACCATTAGGCCATTGCAATGCAGACCACGACTCGGGCCACGGCATAGTGTAGAGGAGTTTTGGTCCGAAAGATGCGTCCTTTCGAAGAGCCCCATACCCCGCCTGCCGCACGGCGGGTAAACTTCGCCTTAAGTCTTTATTATATAGAAAAAGCAAGGACATGGGGGTCTGTTTTCAAAAGCCGCATAGGATGATCTTTTATGGAACGTTAGTGAGGCCTTAAATTATAGCGGTGAACAGCCCCTGAAGGGACTCTTCGTCGTGGCTTTAGGCTGTAATTTCTACCACGTGACGGTTGTTTGTGGGAATGGGGGCGTTCGACTATTTCAGAAGAGTTTGTGATGCGATTTTTGAAAAGAGACCCCTATGGCCCTATAATTGATGTTCCATGTTTTCAGAAGACTAAATTGTCAAAAATCATAAAAGTGTGCGGTGATTTTATGATTTTAAATGAAGCGTTAGCGATATGGAAGCCATCGAATTTTGGAAAATGAGCGGCAGCGGCAACGATTTCATCCTGATCGACAATAGAGACGGACAGGTGAAGGATGAAGAGATGGGCCGGCTTGTTGAAAGGGCCTGCAGGCGCAGGGAATCTGTGGGTGCTGACGGTGTGATCTTTGTCGTTGGATCGGATCAATACGATTTCGGGTGGCACTATTACAATGCAGACGGCGGGGAGGTGGAAATGTGCGGAAACGGCGGACGGTGTGTCTCCCGTTTCGCGTTTTTAAAGGGGATAGCAGGTCCGGAAATGACCTTTGAAACCTTAGCCGGGCCTGTTTCCGCAGAGGTCAACGGACGTGTGGTCAAGGTTCTTATGCCTAAGCCTACAGGCATTTCAATTGACCTGGAGCTAGGGGACCAGCAAGGCTGGAAGAGCGTTGACTTTATAAATACAGGTGTTCCGCACGTGGTGGTCGGCATTGAAGATCTTTCCAATCATCCGGTCAAGGAACAGGGGCGTATGATTCGTTATCATTCTCGTTTTTCCCCGGAAGGTACCAATGCCAATTTTATGAAGGCAATGGGCCCGGATCAACTTGAAATAAGGACATATGAGAGGGGTGTTGAAGACGAGACCCTGGCATGTGGTACCGGGGCCATTGCATGCTCCCTGGTGGGTGCCATTAGGGGCATGGTGAGTTCCCCGGTGAAAGTAAAGACAAGGGGCGGTGAAGTCCTGACGATTTATTTTCAAAGGAAGGATGATTCTTTTGAAAAGGTCTGGCTCGAAGGAAACACCTCGATCATTTACAAGGGAGAACTGCACGAAGAAGCACTTTAAATATGAATCTGAAATTGCGGTTTCGGATTTATACTAGTAAGGAGGTTATCATGTTTAAAGGATCTATTGTTGCTATAGTAACGCCTTTTAAAGATGGGAAGGTGGATGAGGAAGCCTATCGTGAGCTCATAGAGTTTCAGATAGAGAACGGTACGCATGCGATTGTACCGTGCGGTACGACAGGTGAATCGGCTACCCTGAACATGGAAGAGCATGGCAGGGTCATTGATATTGCAGTGGAAGCCGTCAATAAGAGGGTGCCGGTCATTGCGGGAACCGGTGGCAACAGCACCAGAGAGGCCATTGAACTTACGGAGTATGCCAAAAAATCCGGTGTGGACGGCACTCTCCAGGTGACCCCATATTACAATAAGCCGACCCAGGAGGGCCTTTACCAGCATTTCAAGGCTATTGCCGAAGCAGTGGCTTTGCCCCAGGTTCTCTATAATGTGCCGGGCCGCACAAGCATCAACATGCTGCCGGAAACCGTGGCCCGCTTGGCGGAACTTCCGGAAGTGGTTGCCATTAAGGAGGCATCGGGCAATCCCGGACAAATGGCGGAGATAGTTAAGCTCGCAGGGGATAAAATTACGTTGTTAGCAGGGGACGACATTGTAGCCCTGCCGGTTCTTGCCCTTGGTGGGAAAGGCGTTGTTTCCGTTGTTGCAAATATTGCCCCCAGAGAAACAGCGGATATGGTGAATGCGTGGGAGGACGGGAATATTGAAAAGGCTAGAGAACTTTACTACAGGCTATTCCCATTGTTTCAAGCCATGTTTTATGAAACTAACCCCATTCCGGTGAAGACCTCATTGGCCCTGATGGGAAAGATCCGGGATGAATTGAGACTTCCTTTGTGTCCCATGGGTCCTGCCAATCTGGAAAGGCTGAAGAAAGCACTTCAGGACTATGGACTGATAGCCGGCATTTAACTTTTAATATGGAGTGATTATGATAAAGGCGATTGTTGCCGGTGCTGCCGGCCGTATGGGAAAACGGATCATCCATATGATCCATCAGAACAGTGAGATCGCATTGGGTGGAGCCTTTGAAAGGCCGGATCATCTCAGCGTGAATGCAGATGCAGGCCATGTAGCAGGAGTCGGGGAACTGGGGGTCAAAATTGCGGGTTCTCTTGTAGATGTGATTGATCGGGGAGAGGTGCTTATTGATCTTACGGCACCGGAGGCCACCCTGGAGAATATCCGGATGGCCTCACCCAAGGGACTTGCCATGGTCATAGGCACTACCGGGATAACAGGCGATATGTTAAATGAGGTTGAAACCCTTGCAGGCAATATCCAGTGCGTCCTGGCCGCGAACATGAGCGTGGGAATGAATGTAATGTTCAGGATTGCGGGGGAGATGGCGCAGATCCTTGGCGAGGATTATGATATTGAGATCCTCGAGTCGCATCACCGGATGAAAAAGGATGCCCCGAGCGGTACAGCGATGCGTCTTGGCCAGATATTAGCAGGGGCCGTGGGTCGGGATCTGGAAAAGGTAGCGATATACGAGCGGAAGGGGATTGTCGGTGAAAGGACGGATCAGGAGATAGGGATACAGAGCCTAAGGGCTGGGGATATTACCGGTGAGCACACGGTGATGTTTGGCGGTATTGGTGAGAGGCTTGAATTGATACACCGTGCCCATAACCGGGATAATTTTGCGCGGGGAGCGGTCAGGGCTGCCCTGTGGGTGGTTAAACAGCCAAAAGGCCTGTATGATATGCAGGATGTGTTGGGATTAAAGTAGTCTTACCGAAATGTGATGCTTTTCTCAAAGCATAGCGTTTGTATCTGTTCTTAGACAATAGCATTATCCATCCGGCACAAGGCGCCCCTAATACTTTTCCCTGGGCCTCTAGCCTTTTGATTTATACGCCGGAATGGCGGTACTAATTGGAGAAGAGATCAGTATGGGTATTTTTGAACAGGCAGACAGGTTAAAGAAACTTCCACCTTATCTTTTTAAGGAGATAGACCGGAAAAAGGCCGAGGTCATGTCGCGGGGTGTTGATATTATCGATCTGGGTGTGGGTGATCCGGATCTACCCACTCCTCCTCATA
>CAZUHR010000377.1:0-3490 GCA_964620335.1 uncultured Desulfobacteraceae bacterium | reverse complement strand
TGTCCCGAGAGGGACCGTGGGTTCGAATCCTACTCCCTCCGCCAGGAAATTTGACAAGGTCAAATTTCACCATTGGATGATGGCAACTAGCTTCTGGCTGTAAGCCAATTGCAAATTGTAATTCCGATTTATCGGAATTCTAGGAGAGATGGCCGAGTCGGCTGAAGGCGCTCGCCTGCTAAGCGAGTAAAGGGCGAAAGCTCTTTCGAGGGTTCGAATCCCTCTCTCTCCGCCATTTCCTTAAACTTCGTCAACGTGGAAATTTCCTGTTGATACTGTTTGGGTGATTAAAGATATCCTTACTCACTATAGCGGATGGTTAGAGACTTTTGCAAAACCAATGCTTCGGTCATTGCGAGGAGCTAAGCGACGCGACAATCTTATTAAATTTGTTGCGAAAGTGAGATTGCTTCGCTCCGCTCGCAATGACAATTTCGGTATTTTGCAAAGGGCTCAGGTCATCGAACCGTGAACCTTGAACCCCTGAACCTTATGCCTATTTACGCTTTGAACTTTGAGCCCCGCCTGCCGTCCGCCGGGCAGGTTTCAGCTCTATGTGCCTTGAACGTTGAACCTAGAACTTTTTGTTTTGTCTTTCAGCTTTGAGCATTGAGCTTTGAGCTTATAATTTTTTTCGCTTTCACCTTTGAGCTTGAGCTTATAATCTCTTTCACCTTCAACCTTACATTTTTAAAATGGAATTGCTATAATAATAGAAAATAGGAAACTCAGAAGATGGAAAAAAAGGAAAAATACACGATTTTGATCATCGACGATGATCCGGATGTCCTTTCCACACTTGCCAAACACTTGGTATATTTTGGCTACGAAGTGATCACTGCTGCAGATGGGTTGGAGGGTATGAAGAAATTAGAAGAGGGCGGATATGACTTGGTGATTACAGATATTGTTATGCCCTACGTGAGCGGCGTGGGAGTAGTCTCAAGGCTTAAGGAGAAAAGCCCTGATATCCCTGTTATAGCCATCACGGGTTATGGTAAGGAGCCCGAGGAGGCAGCAATGGAAAAGAATGCGGATTTGGTGCTCACAAAGCCGGTCAAAATACCGGTTTTGAAGGACCACATATCAAAACTCCTTTCTTTAAAAGAAGGATAGTTCAAGTAGCTGATTCTAATGGAAGTCAACCCTAACATCTTAATTGTCGAGACCGATCCTCAAATTCTATCAGTGATGGAGGAAAGGTTAAGCCTATTAGGCCTCGATCGCCGCAGCATTGCCGCACCGGACATAACGATTAATCAACTGGAATCCTTAAGTCCCGATCTGGCTGTTCTGGGGCCTTTTTTGGAGAAAGAACCCTTCCTGAAGTGTATTAATAGACTAAAAATACTTGACCCTGTCATGCCTATTTTGACCTGCCGTGATGATCTTGCTCTGCTGGGAGGACCCGCCGGTATCTCTTTTGAGGGGTTCCATCCCCTCAGCCCGGACCTTGAGCCAGACGAAATTTCAAGTGCCGTGAAAAGCGCATTAAAGTATAAATCCGAGCGTCGCAATCTGCCTAATTTCCCCATACTTATAGGGCAAAGCCAGGTAATCACAAGCATCAGGCAAAAGATACAGAAAGTTTGCGACAAGGATATCAACATATTGATCACGGGAGAGACCGGGTCCGGAAAAGACCTGATAGCCCGCTCCATTCATTATCATTCTCCCAGAAATAAGGGTCCACTTGTCAAGATAGACTGTGGCGTACTGCCCAGTGAGCTTCTGGAGAGCGAGGTCTTCGGCTATCAGAGAGGGGCCTTTACAGACGCACATAAAGACAAACCAGGCCGTATTGAGTTGGCTAATGGAGGAACGCTATTCATCGATGAAATCGGGAATCTTTCACTTCCGCTCCAGGCTAAATTTTTGCAGGTTCTGGAAGACAGGGAATTTTCAAGGCTCGGCGGAATACAGGACAAGGCCGTAGATATCCGGCTAGTGGCTGTTACCAATACGGATCTCTGGAAAAAGGTGGGTAACGGAACTTTTAGAAAGGACCTTTTCTATCGTTTGAATGTTGTGCACATTGAAGTTCCGCCTTTAAGAGACAGAAAGGATGATATCCTTTTGCTTTCGCATTACTTCCTGAACAAGTACTGCTTTGAGCTCAAAAAGGATCCTCTGGAGATACCTGATGATATCGCCGGCATTTTTCTAACATACCGATGGCCTGGGAATATTAGGGAACTTGAAAACGTGATCCGCAGGGCTATTGTCTTGAAGAATTTCGACTTCATGCTCAAGGAGCTGGAATTGAAAGCGGGCGATCATGACACGGAGAATCCCTCCTTTCCGGATGGTATCTCGCCCAATTTGGGTTGGCATGATGATAAAGTAAGAAGGTTTTTTAATAGACATGATTTTTCTCTGAAAACAATAAGCAAGGCCTATGTTTCCGAGGTAGAACGCCAGGCAATTTTGAGAGCACTCGATGAGACGCAATGGAACAGAAAAAAGGCTGCCCAGCTTCTACAGGTGAGTTACAAAACCCTCCTCAACCGCATCCAGGAATTTGACCTCACCTCGAATAGAAAGTGAGTGTAAAATCTTTTCCCACATTTTGGTACAACTTTACACATAAGGTACCTATTAAGTTATATATTTTACCTATTTTTTTCTACAATACCGGTCTCTGTGTTTTGGTTAGAAATAATTGATTCAGTAACTAATTGATATATTTGTGAAATTTTTTTTTATATCTTTTTCGGTTGTGCCCTGTAATCTGGCATGCCCATTGCACAAAGAATGGCAATCTATTATTAGCTAAATTCGCAATAAATACAGCATATTGCAAAAGACTAAAAAACCTGCTAAAAAGCTGTAAGTTAAGGCTTCTTCTAATACCCCATGCGGGAAAAAACGCCGGGCCATTTAATTGTGCGGAGACTGTGATTATTCTCGTAAATACAACACTAATAAGTTAGGAGAATCGATATTGAAAGGATTAATCTCATATGAGTGAATCAAAAATTGCTTTTTATTCCAACGGGGAGGACAGACGTATGGGAATTGAGAGAAGGCAGTTCTCTTATTCCGACCATATTCCTGAGAGACGATGCGGTGAGGACCAGAGAAACAATGGAGACCGAAGAAGCGGCATTGACCGTAGAAGCGGCATGGACCGAAGAAGCGGCATGGATCGAAGAGGCGGCACAGACCGAAGAGGCGGAATGGCCTTCCTATAAAGATAAATAAAAGGTATTTACTCAGGAGCCTGGACCCAGAGTTTGCCTTCCATTCTGAATTCCGGGTCCTATATGCTATGTTCTGATTTTTAAACAGTTACAAAATTATCCCAAATGCCATATCCCCAAAATCCTTTAACATTCAGGTTTAACTCCCTTTCCCATTGACATATTTCCAAATATCTGAAAAATTTACTACATTATGAAACACGCTCTCATCGGCCAACATCCGTCTATCGATAAAATCCGGGAATTGATCACAATGGTCTCGGATACCACCCTTAACGTACTTATCT
>CAZUHR010000376.1:0-3520 GCA_964620335.1 uncultured Desulfobacteraceae bacterium | reverse complement strand
AAAAATCAAGGCCAGATTTGTGCCCAGTAAAAGACCAGTGCAAAACTGGTATTAGTGGAGGAATGTGAAAAGTCGAAGTGAATGCTATCTAAGTGCCTGCAATTATTAGGCATGGTGCCGAAGGGGGGACTCGAACCCCCACGGGCATACACCCACTAGACCCTGAACCTAGCGCGTCTACCAGTTCCGCCACTTCGGCTTTTCTATAAGGTTGAAATATTTGTTGGAACAGATTATATTCCTGACCAAACCTTGTCAATGTCTAAATATTTGGTACGGAATTTATTCTAAAATGACTATATTATACGACCTAGAACAACTTGAAGGGCCATTAAGAAATCCGGTATTAACCATAGGAAATTTTGATGGCGTCCATAAAGGCCACTTAGTCCTATTTAATTTAATAAAGGAAAGGGCAAAAAAAATAGACGGCCAATCAGTGGTTATGACCTTTGATCCCCATCCTACAAAGGTCACGATGCCCGAGAAAAGTCCTCCCCTGATCACACCCACCCGGCAAAAACTAAAGCTGATAGAGGATGCCGGTATTGATGTCATTATTTGTATCCCTTTTACAAAACAACTTTCATCTATCTCTGCACGGGATTTTGTTCAGAATATTTTGGTGGACAAAATCGGCGTCAAGGAAATCGTGGTCGGGTATGATTATTCCTTCGGGCACAACCGGGAGGGCAATATCACACTCCTTAAAGACATGGGGAATCATATGGGTTTTGCCGTACATGTTGTTGAACAGGTCCTTATTAACCGCAAACCGGTCTCAAGCACCTCCATCCGCAACCTGGTTGCGGCAGGACACATATCCAGGGCAAAAAAGCTATTGGGCAGAGATTATCAGGTCAGCGGAACAGTTGTTAAGGGAAAGAGCAGGGGCGCAAGGCTTTTAGGCTTTCCCACAGCTAACATAGAGACTATAGACGAGTTGATACCCAAAGTCGGGGTTTATGCGGTTAAAGTAATTATTGACGATAATATATATAACGGACTAACCAACATTGGATATAATCCCACATTCGGGGATAATCAGTTTTCTGTTGAAACACACATCCTCGATTTTTCAGGAGATTTACTTGGCAAAACAATCAGGGTCAACTTTATTGAACGATTGAGAAATGAGAGAACTTTTAAAAACTTTAAAGATCTCTCCGATCAGATAGCTCGAGACGTGCAGCAGGCCAGAGAACTATTTGAACTTCGGGAATGAAATAAGTGTCTTGCCATCTTTAAAGCCTGATGATAAGGTATCGCTCAATTTTTTAAGCGGAGGTAAAAAATGCAAAAAATGGATTGCTTCCCCGGAAAATATGGCTCTATAAGCCGAAGGTCATTTATGAAAATATCCGGTCTTCTGGGCCTGAGCCTCGCCTCCGCGGGTATTATTCCCGCAACGGCTGAAGCTGTAAAATTCAATCGTAAGTCGTATAAAGTTGCAAGGACCGAACTGACCATGGGCACCTTTGTCACCATGACCCTTATCCATGCTTCCAAGGAGAAAGCGGAAGAGGCAATGGGCCGCGCCTTTGAAGAAATAGACAGGCTGACAAGATCCATGAACCGTTTTGATGAAACAACTGCAATTGCCGAATTAAACAAACAAGGCTTGCTAAGGGAGGTCCCCCCCGAAGTTGCTAGGGTAGTAGCACGTGCGCTGTATTTTCACAAGTTAAGCGGCGGGGCCTTTGATATTTCGGTCAAACCGGTAGTGGATCTCTTTAGGAAAAAGTTCGGGGGTGTGCAAAAAAAGTTCCCCACCAAGATCGAGTTAACAAGGGCACTTGAACTGGTAGGTTCGGATAAAATCGAACTGAAAGGGCGCACCATCAGATTTAAGAAGCCGGGAATGGGGATTACCTTAGACGGCATTGCAAAAGGATACATTGTTGATAAGGCCTCAAAAATCCTTTCCGACTATCAGATAAAAAATCATCTCATTAATGCCGGTGGAGACATCAGGGCCATGGGTGCTAAAGATGCGAAACCATGGACGGTGGCCATACAGGATCCCCGGAAAAACAAGGAATATCCAGATGTTATTCATATTGCCGGCGGTGCGGTTGCCACATCCGGGAACTATGAGGTCTATTTCGATCGTGAAAAGATGGTTCACCACATTATAGACCCCAAGACCGGGCTTTCCCCAAACTTGAGCACCAGTGTATCGGTCCTCGCTGACACGGCCATGGACGCGGACGCCCTTTCCACAAGCGTATTTGTCATGGATCCAATAAATGGGGTCAGGTTCATCGATTCTATTCCTGAGTGTGAATGCCTGGTGATTGTTAAAGGAGATAAAAAAATCAAGTCTGCAGGATGGAAGAGTGCGGCCATATAAGGCCATCGATTCTCTCAACAAGTCCTGATAAACTGGGAGGGTGAAGAGCTGAAATGGCGATCCCTCCCAGTTTTTTTTGCAAAGGAAGAATTTGTTCAGGAGCTAAGAGGTCTGTCTTGTTGAGCACCGGAAGGACAGCGATCTGTTTCAAATCCAAATGTACAAGAATTTCTTCAACTGTCTTTATCTGTTCCTCAATACGCGAGCTTGTTGCATCAACCACATGAAGAAAGAGATCTGCGTCATTAAGTTCTTCCAGTGTTGCAGCAAAGGCCTCCATGAGACTTTCCGGGAGATTTCTGATGAACCCCACCGTATCCGTTATTATGGCTTCCCTCTCCCGTGGAAATCTCAGGCGTCTGCTGCTGGGGTCCAATGTCTCAAAGAGACGATTCCGGACTCCAACATGGCTGCGGGTCAAGGCATTCAGAAGAGTCGATTTTCCGGCATTGGTATACCCTACGATAGAAATAACCGGTAGACCCCTGACATTCCTCAGCCTCCGCCTTTCACCCCTTTGCCTTTTTATTTCCTTTAATTCCCAGTTCAGCCTTGAAATGCGCTCCCTTACCCGACGCCTGTTGATTTCCAGCTTTGTTTCACCAGGCCCCCTTCCTCCGATGCCTCCTGTCAACCTCGACATGGCAGTATTTTTTGTAGCAAGCCTGGGGAGCAGGTATTTCAGCTGGGCAAGTTCAACCTGGATTTTCCCTTCCCTTGTCACCGCCCTCTTAGCAAATATGTCAAGGATAAGCTGGCTTCTATCAATGATCTTTAACTCAGTAAAGTCAGTTAGGCTCTTTACCTGCGCCGGCGTAAGCTCGCTGTTGAAGATCAACAGCCTTGAACCGGTCTGGAGGCATTGGAGAACCATCTCGCTGAGTTTTCCTTTCCTTATTAAAAAACGGGGATCCGCCTTGTTTACGCGCTGAATCACTCTTCCGACCACCTGTATATTGTCTGAAGCCGCCAATTCCTCCAGCTCATCAAGTGATTCTTCCTCCTGCCACCGGGAAGCGGTTGTCACACCGACCAGAAGGGCAAGCTCTTTCTCCTCCAGCAACCGTCCAGGCCGATTCCTTGCCAGTTCCGCCTCAAGGGACTGGATCAGTTCCAAAAAATCGACATTCAATTGCCCTATATCCTGAACTCTGTTGAGAACCCATT
>CAZUHR010000375.1:0-3523 GCA_964620335.1 uncultured Desulfobacteraceae bacterium | reverse complement strand
ATTGAAAAACATACGCAAATGTCACTGGAATTCCTTGTAGCGTTATAGTACTAGTCGGGATAGAAATGTGGCGCGCGCAACCTTAGGCAAAGGTTTGGCTGTTTCGGTGTTTCCGCTTTACGTGCCCGTTTAGCCTTCACCATAGTCCACGTTTCCACAGGCCTCCTTGACCAATGAGTAATATAGATGGTTTACAACTATCTCATCGTCAAGGTAGGCCTTACTTTATGAAAAGGAATTGCTTAACTTAGTGCCATTATGTGCTGTACCCGGAATTCCAGTGGAAATTAAAATTCCTATCATTTCTCATTAACTTTAGTCGATACGACGATTATACTTGTACACCGAAGATACGGTTGAACCCAGGAGAATGAACATCGATGCCCATAAAAGACATCAGAAAATAAAAGGATGATACTATGAAAAAGTTTAGGCAAAGGTTGATTATCATGGGGACAATCGTTTTTAGTTTATTTATTGGCAGAAGCTACGCGCAATCCTATGAAACCAATGCAATCCAGAAAAAATCTGATTTTCAATGGCCCAAAGGGAAACAAATGGGGCTGAGCCTTACTTTTGACGATGCCCGTTTATCTCAGGTCGACAAAGGTATTCCATTGCTTGACAAGTACGGAGTAAAAGCTACTTTCTATTTATCCCCCGACAATATGGTAAAGCGGTTGGGAGCATGGAAAGAAGCCGCCGAAAAGGGCCACGACATCGGCAACCACTCACTGGTACACCCCTGCACCGGCAACTTTGATTGGGCAAAGGATAAAGCACTGGAAAATTACACACTCCAGGAGATGAAATCAGAACTGGACTCGGCCAATGAGGTTATCAAAGAGAAGTTGGGTATCCAACCTTTGTCTTTTGCATTTCCTTGCGGACAAACTTATATTGGCAGAGGGGCAGGAACTAAAAGCTATGTACCCATTGTGGCTTCAATGTTTGAAACAGGGAGAGGATGGCTCGATGAAGGACCCAATGATCCGACATTTTGTGATCTGTCTCAACTTACAGGCATGGAACTGGACGGAAAGTCTTTTGATCAAATAAAGAAATTAATTGAAACTGCAAAAAGCACTGGGAAATGGTTGGTCCTTGCAGGGCATGAAATGGATGAAAGCGGAAATCAAACATCACTATTACCTACCATTGAAGCGATTTGCAAATATGCATTGGATCCTGCAAATGGTATATGGATCGATAATGTGCATAATATTGCATCCTATTTAAAAGCTAAAAGAGGGGATGCACCCTTTATAACTAAAGCAAAAGCGCCCGATTACAAAAACCCTCTTCTGCCGATTGAACAAAGAGTTCAAGACCTCCTTTCGAAAATGACGCTGAAAGAAAAGGTCGGACAAATGAACATACCCACCTGTTACTCAACAGAATTAGGGCATGGCCTTGGTTATAAAGGTGGTTATTTATGGGATGATCCCAGCAAAGCAAACAGGGACAAGCAATTGGAAGGGTGCAGAAAATGGGCAGAAGGTACTCATAATAATGTGTTTGGGCCCGGAGGTGGATTTTTTACCCTTTCGGACAGGCTCATTTATGAAGGTACGAAGCGTCAGGCAGAAGTCATGAATGAACTTCAAAAGATTGCTATCGAAAAAACAAGATTAGGCATTCCCCTGTTACAGATTGAAGAAGGAACACACGGGTTGATGTGTCCCGGAGGAACTGTCTTTCCCGAGGGTTTGGCCATTGGCGCCACATGGAACAAGGATCTGGTCAAAAAGATCTATACTGTCGCAGCAAAGGAAGGAAGATCGATCGGAGTTCATGGCTTATGTACACTGGTTGTTGAACTCAACCGTGACCCAAGGATGGGCCGGAACGAAGAAGGCTTCAGTGAAGATCCTTATATGTGTGCAAAAATAGCTGAAAATATTGTACAGGCGATTCAGGGCAATGATGTCTCAGCTCCGGACAAACTGGTGGCAGTTCTTTGCCACTACCCGGGTCAGGGCCAGCCGGTCAGCGGATTTGAGCGCGGAGCAATGGAAATTTCCGACAGAAAATTCAGAGAAGTATTTCTTCCCCCCTGGATTGCTGGTATCAAGAAATCCGGAGCACTTGGCGTGATGGCAACCTATCCTGCGATAGATGGAGTGGCCGTCCACAGTTCGGAAAAAATCCTTACAAAAGGTCTTCGCGAAGAATTGGGATTCAAAGGTATTGTACTAAGTGAAGGGGGAGGCCTTGGAACTATTATAACCGAAAGGCATGCAGCCAACCAAAAGGATGCAGGAATTCTGGCTATTAAAGCCGGTGTTGATGTGGGTATTTCTATTGAAGACGCATACATGGGTGGCCTGATCGAAAATGTCAATGAGGGGAAAATACCCATGGCATTAGTGAACCGGGCAGTCGCAAGGATATTAAGACTCAAATTCCAATTGGGCCTTTTTGAGAATCCTTATGTTGACGTTGAACAGGCAATGAAAGTTGTTCATGCTGATGTTAACAAGGAACTTGCATTACAGGCATCGAGAGAAAGTATCGTATTGCTCAAAAATGATAAAAATATGTTACCTCTCAAGAAGGATATAAAATCCATTGCTGTAATTGGTCCGAACGCTGATGAGCCCATTTATCAGCTTGGCGACTATTTCCCGCATCATGTTCCTCAGGAAGTGGTCACTATATTAAAAGGCATTAAGAACAAGGTGTCTTCCAGTACAAAGATTACCTATGTCAAAGGATGTAATGTTATTGGGAATAAACTCAATGAAATAGAGCAGGCTAAAGCTGCCGCTAAAAACGCAGATATCGCAATTGTTGTAGTTGGTGAAAACGGAGGTTCGACAGATGGAGAGGGGCATGATATGGCCAATCTGGACCTGACCGGCATGCAGGAAGACCTTCTTCAAGCCGTATATTCGACCGGTACACCGACCGTTGCTGTTCTGATTAACGGCAGAGCTTTGACCCTCCGCTGGATTTCACAAAATATTCCCGCTATCGTTGAAGGATGGATGTGCGGCGAGCAGGGAGGAAATGCTATTGCGGATGTACTCTTTGGGGATTATAACCCGGGCGGAAAATTACCTGTTACGTTCCCACGTCATTCGGGACAATATCCATTTTATTACAACCATTCCGCCACAAAAGAAGGTGCCAAATATATCGATATGCCTGGTACACCGTTGTACGAATTTGGATACGGATTAAGCTATACTAAATTTGAATACAGCAGCCTTCAGATGCCAAAAGAAATAAATAACGGCGGCGAAGTGGAAATTTCAGTGGATGTAAAAAATACCGGTGAACGCAAAGGAGATGAAGTAGTACAGTTATATATCAACGATCTCATCAGCAGTACTTCTAAACCGGTTAAAGAACTTAAAGGGTACGAAAGGATAACTCTTGAGCCGGGTGAAACGAAAACCGTAAACTTAAAACTCACACCGGAAGATTTATCCCTTTTCGACAGGGACATGAACTTTGTCGTTGAACCCGGTACTTTTGAAGTCATGATCGGAAGTTCCTCACAGGACATCAGGCTCAA
>CAZUHR010000374.1:0-3532 GCA_964620335.1 uncultured Desulfobacteraceae bacterium | reverse complement strand
GCCAGAGGCATGGTTCTACTTATCTCTTTTTGCGTTTTGTCTTTTTCAAATCCTTCTTCAAGCAGGTCCTGCTGGGTTGCCTGATAAACCCTGAAGTCATCCGTGCTCACGATTCCTTTAGCGCCTTCAAGTGCAAGGAGGATATCGCTGGAGAGGACCTCTTCGAAAGGCTTCTTGAAAGCCGTAAACCGTGCTATGTGTGCATGAGGATCTCCTTCGGATTTGTTAAAGACCACGATAACGGTATTTACATCAGCGGATTTGAAGGAACGCTTGGCCTGATTGTCGTAAATATCCTTTACCTCCATGTTATGGAGGAGCCACTCCTGGAGTCCGGCCCCATAGCCTACATCAAGCCATGAGTTGGAGGTGATAAAGACAAACACGCCCTGCTTGTTCAATAGAGACATACCAAGGTAGTAGAAATAGACATATAGGTCTGACTTTTTGTCTATTTTCATCTCCTTTCCCAAGAAGGCCTGGACGGATCGTATCAGTTTTTGTTTATACGCCTTTCGTTCTTCACGTGTTGTCGGCCGGTCAACAATGGTGGGCGGGCCAATCTCCTCCTGGCGTACATAAGGAGGGTTCCCTATAATGATATCAAAACCGCCCTTGCTAATAAACACATCGGCAAAGTCTATCTCCCACAGTACATAATCCCGTTCACTCAGCTTGCCAAAGTCCTCCGATTCAAAAAGCAGCCTGTACTCTTCAAGTGTGCCTTCAAGGGCTGCAATCTTTTTCTCTGTTTTCTCGCGAAAGGTCTTTTCAAAATCAAGTTGTGTCTGTTCAGCCTTTTTGCCAAAAAGGCCCTGCTGAATTTCGGGAGGTTTTTCTATTCTTCGTGTGAGGGATTTGATCTGTGCTCTTATGGATTCCATTCGGTCTTTTAAAATCCCCTGAAAAAGCTCCTGATCCAATTTCTGATGCTCGACCTTGGTTTTTGCCAGGTCTCCGCGTTTAACCCTGCCGTGGAAAATGTTGAACTCAAGGGCATATAGCTTTTGGATAATTTGAGGGATTCGTTTGCCGGTTGTCTCGAATTCCCCCCTTAAGTGGAGGGGCACTCCGGCAAATTCCTCTATCAGGCTGTCACCCTGGCGCAGGCGGTATGTCAGATTAGGAAGGAGCGGATCATCCGGGTGTTTTTGGATATAATCATCGGGAGCATCTACCACCAACGAGAGCCATAGGCGAAGCTCGGCAATGCGCACAGCATGGGCCTTGACATCAGCTCCATAAAGGTTTTGTGAGATTACAGCCTTTTTGAGTTCAAATATGTCGGTGTCCTGATGAAGTTTTTTCCTTACAAGAGTTCGGAGGTCCACCAGGAGGTGCAGCATGGCAACCAAGAAAGCACCTGAGCCGCATGCAGGATCGCAGATCTTGACCCCGACAAGATATTCTTCAAGGCTTTCCCAGGGCATATCAAGGTCATCAGGGGGATCGAAATAATTCATGATAAGGCGAATGATTTCTTTCCTCTTTTCGGGCAGGTGCCGGGCAAGATATTCGATAAGGGCCCGCTGGCACATAAAATTAACCTCGGTGGGCTGGGTGTAGAAAAGACCTGCCTGGCCCCTTTCTTCCTCACTAACCAGGCGTTGATAGACATTGCCAAGGAGTTCAGGATCAACAGCGAGTTCGATGTCAAGGGGGGTGTCTTCGCGCACGGTGAAGTTATAGCGCTCGAACAAGCGGTCAAACATCAGATCAAAGGCTTTATCAGGGACATTGATGTCGGGCGGCTCAATTTCTTCTAAATGGACAAACATACCACCATTAAGATATGGGGCATTTTTGAAGATTTCTTTAACAGTATCAGGGGCGGCGAGGTCTTCAAAACCGTTTTCCCTGTTGAAAGCTCTAAAAAACAGGGGCTCAAGATAGTCTCGATAAAAGGATTTATTTTTTCTCTCGTCCTGCCTGCATCTGACAAAAAACTCCCTCAAAAAATCAGTGCTGTTATTAAGCCATCCTCTTTTCTGCACAAAGTAGAGGAGCATCAAGCGGTTCATCAGGATCTGAGTAAAAGCATGTGCCTGTGCCTCCGACTGGACCTTTGCTAATGATTTCCTTACGTCTTCAAATACATTTTTGTATGCCTTGTAGAAATCATTCGTAACACGTTCTTTTCGAAATGCCTCGCATTGCAGATCGTAGATGTCAAATGGATCCATATCTATCTGCGGCAGTGATAAAGCGTTCAATACCTGAAGTTCGGTATGAAAAGACTCTCTCCGGGTATCAAGTTTGAGTCTTCGAAGTTCCACTCCACCGGGACGACGCTGCGGATTGACAAAGACAATTTCAGTATAGTCCGTCGTAAACAGGAGGAGGTAGTCTCCCTGTTTTTTGGAGAAACTCTGGCAGGTATTTTTTATGGGCGTAAGATTCAGATTGTTTGTTTCAAACAGGTAGATTTGAAACATACGGTCGTAGTTACTGAGCAGATAAATGGCTTGGCCGTCATTCTGGATAAAATCCTTGAGCCTCCCCGGCAATTCAAGATCACCAAAAGGCATTCTGAGTTCTTCTTCAACACTATAGGAAAGTTTCTTGAAAAGACCTAAAATCTCTGATCGGCCTTTAATGTCTGAAATATCTGAAGGTACGACACTGAAAAGGCTTTCGTTCATAATTTTCTCTTTGTGTAAGCCTCTTGAGCCTCATTAATCAAGTCAGACACATGTTTGCTGTCAATAGACCGGATATTTAATGATAATTTATCATTTTCTACATGATTCAAGACAAAGGTTTTATTTAAGAAAGTGCTTTCTGCTTTTAGCATGTGGAATAGCTTTCCCCTGGGTTTGATGTACGGGATCAGGAGGACATCTGAAATGGCGGCCAAAAGTTCATTGCGCAATCGAGGCCCCTCTGTGCCATTGATTTTGGTGACACTGTCTGGAAATGGGCTGATCATGAGGGCCCTTGATGTTTTGTCAAGAAGCCTGAATTTTTGCTGAAAGCCCCGTGCCTTTAGCCCTTTTGCCGCGAAAAAAGCGATGTTGGCCTTACCCTCTATCAGTGCATCAAGGATGCCTTTTTCTAATGGGGAATGCCAACCCCCTGCGACAGTTACATCTGCATCACGCAGGCCATAAAAGAACTGGTAACTCTCCCATACAACCGGTCCCGGGGCCTTGCTGGATGCCAGTACCCCAATAACCGGATACTTCTTAATAATATCAAGGTTTCCGGAGAAAAAAACATCTTTTTTCTTGTCAGAAATCAGTTCGCTGGTTTTTCTTGTTTTCATAATCGACTAATCCCGATCATTTTTCAAAGCCGCCATTATCTATACAACATTACAGGAAAAAACATACCAGAGTGCATCACCTGCCGACAGATAGGGATGTGGCTGAACACAGGACAAGAAAATCCATGTTCGGACAGTCTCCATTAGTCATTCGCTTGTTTATTGCAGCACAAACGGTCCAAGGGAAGAATAATTGCCCCCAAAGAGAGCATTATCAATCCAGGTCAAGAGGGGTTTTGCATCTGTTGCAGCGTTTTGCTCCCCTGA
>CAZUHR010000373.1:0-3551 GCA_964620335.1 uncultured Desulfobacteraceae bacterium | reverse complement strand
TCGCTTGCAATTATATTCCTGAATCCGGGCATGGCCTTTCGAACTTCCCATCCTGCCTGTATAATTAGATTAAAACTGGAAGGCCTTATTAATCGTGGTAAACCCCCGGCTCTGTCGGGGAGACTCCCAGAGTTTGATAATTCCGGGAATATATTAAAGCCTCCCCTGTGTGAACTGCTCAAAGTTCATTAGACAAAGGAGGCTTTAATGAAAGACATAAGCAGTTTAAGTCACACAGCATGGGATTGCAAGTATCATCTAGTATGGGTACCAAAATATAGAAAGACGATACTATACGGGCATCTAAGAAAACATTTGGGTGATATTTTCAAAGAACTTGCTCTTCACAAAGAGAGCAAAATTCTTGAAGGTCATTTAATGGGGGACCATGTGCATATGATGGTCTCAATCCCTCCCAAATATGCTGTTTCGCAAGTAGTTGGTTATATCAAAGGAAAAGGCGCTATTCAGATTGCCCGTAGGTATATGGGTCACGAACGCAATTTCACTCGTCAACATTTTTGGGCCAGAGGCTATTATGTATCAACAGCTGGTCGAGATGAAGAGATCGTTCGCCAATATATCAAAAGGCAGCAAAAGTTCGATCAAAGGCTCGACCAATTAAATATGTTTTAGGGTAAGCCACCTTCAGGTGGCTCATGGTTTTAATACTGCTTTGAGCGGTTCATAATCAAGGCTCCGGCTTTGCCGGAGGTCGCTGACTTGGGACCTAAATTTGCCACTTCTTTTCGACAGGGATAGGAAGGCCGGCACGCATAAAAAACCTTGCAAATGCCTGTGACAGATGTTCCCGATAAGGCGGGAGGAGACGAAATCTGGAATGTTCACGCTGCCTTAGCAGAGAGTGAAGAAAGGATCGCTGAACTGGCCAATCAAAGACTAAATCGCCCTGTGTGAGAGATATGTCGGGACCTATGATCTCGTACCATGCCTCAGAGATCTTTGTCCTCAAACGTTCGCAAACCGATAATATTTTTTGGTTTCCAACGCGGCAACTCGGAGGTTTTCAATGTCACGGTTTTTGAGAATAGGATCTTTCGATGATAATTGGTGGGAAACAAACCTCGCCAGTCTGTCGGCACAGATTGATCATAGCGAGATAGATTTGACTGGACAGATCTTTTCTTTGGCATCATATGTATTTGGTTGATGGTGACCATCTGTTTGTAAAATGTATTAAAATGGCCATCTTAAATCTGTATAATTCATGCAATCCGACCGTCAATTTCAAGAATCCAGCTGTTTTGCGTTAGCTTTAAGACGTCTCTTTCGAGCCTTTTAAACGCACTTAGTTTCCTCAGGGGTGAAAAATCAGAAATTAATTCGGTAATGCGAATTCGGGATTCAGCCGTGTTAAACCTCTTCAAACGTCTTCCTGAAAGCCCGCTGGCTTCACGCAAAACCTCAAATAGGACATTCTTAGGGTCTAGAATTTGTTCAATCACAGATAACTCAGGGACATTCAAGGGGTTTTTTCCGTTGGGATTGCCGGCAGCGAGCCTAATTGCATGTTCGTCGAAAAGCAACCAAGCTTCTGTCATTCGCACAGGCACTACACAGACAGCCGGAGCCTTAAATCCCTGTTTGGTCGCTTCGTGGAGCGCATTGCGGATTTCCTTGTATCGAGTCTCAGGATCTTCTCTTTCAGCATCTCTGTGTATAAAAAGTAAATCGCATGGAAAAAGATCTATTGCGCTTAAAATACGTTCGTGGAGGCTTTGCGGGGGCTGGGCCAAACGGCGCAAATCAGCCCATTCAGGTTGAACCAGACTTACGTCGCCCTTTTCCCGCAAGACCCAGGTGAGGATGGGAATCAAAGCACGGTCCGAGGGACCATCGGTAATCAATGTATAGCGAATTTCATCCATCAATACGCCTCTTAAAAGGAAGCAACATCTGAAGGTCATCGCGGTCCACCACACGCCTGGTACGCCGCTTTTTCTCGCGTCTGTAAGGTGACGCGGGATTGAGATAAACTAATAGTTTTCCCTTAGAGACAATAGGTGTTTTTTCTGGGGCTTTGGTCCTCCATGTATCTGAAAGGCAACTGAAACTGACTTTGTTGAATCGTCGGTTATCTTGAATATCTTCCTTTAGTTCAGCTACCAGTAGACTGTCTTCCGGCACTTCACTTACAACTGCCGGAGAATGCGTGTTGACAATTATCTGGCGAAGAGGGTTAGTGTCATCCACAGGCTCATCGGGGTCTGTCGCAATGTCTTGTAATAGGTGTAACATGGCTGGAATACGTTCTGGATGTATCCCATTTTCCGGTTCTTCCAAACAAATCAGGCCCTGGGCTGTAACATCCAGTTCAAGTACAGAGAGGGCCAAGAAACGGAGTGTACCATCAGATAACGAGCGGGCCGGATGGTCAGTTCCGTCGCTTCCTGTGGCTTGAAGTGTCAAAATCTCTCGCTTGTCGTCTCGGTCCACCCAAACCCTCCTAACATCACCAATCAGGGTGCTTAAACGATTGGCTACCTTAGAAAAGATAAATTCTGGATCTGTTTGTGCTTCTCTATCTTTCGTCTCAAAGATCATGGACTGTGCTAGATGATAAAGGTTGGCAGGGAGGTGTGCACCGTTAAGGGTGAGATGAGGCGATGCATTGATCTCGTCGGGTTTGCGGAGAGCAGAAGGTTCTAATTGCAAAATGCGCCAGGATTCCATTTCGCGGCGGGCGCATAGCACCGTAGGACTTTCAGCAGCATTGGCAACAGAAAGGACAGTGCGTGGAAGGTTTTCTGCTGAGCGGGTCAGAGGCCTACCCTTGCTACGGTCCTGGTGGAGTTTGATTACCCGGGAATTTTCGTGACCTTCTGTAGAAATAAAATAAGGGGCCCGGCGGGCTCCCACGACGACCATATCCCGCCACTTTTTGCGACTGTGAGGAAAGAGTAGGTGCTTACTCGCTTCGCCTTTCTTGATATGTACCAGTTCCTCTTTGAGAATTTCCAGCGGCCCAATTGATATGTTATTTCGGTTATCCTTACGGTAACCTAATTCCAATGAGTATCGCAAAATAGTGGTACTTGCTTCGCCCGTTTGTCCCAAATCATCAATGGCTTTTTGCGGGGCTATCATTTCCACTTCAAAGGCCATGCGCTGTGCATAATGATTGCCCACGCGGTGGAAAAGGCTGCGTAGATCGGACGCGCTGCCACCCTCGGCCCGCACAGATAGAGCAGCTTCGGTTAGGGGTTGGCTAGCCAAAGCGCTGATAAAGCGAATCGCATCAAAAAGATTCGACTTGCCCACACCGTTGACTCCAGCGACACAGGTGAATGGACCAAAACGAACGTCTACATCCACCAAATTCTTAAAACCTTTGACTTTTAGACGAATGATCATTTTAGTGCGACCTCATTTTTGGGTATATTAAATAATTTTCCATTTTGTAATGTTACACTTGAAAAGAGAATAAAGTGAGTTTTCTTTTCATTTGAGAACGCCTCTTGCTATATCCCGGTAGAAATTGAGAGCGGCTACGCGAAACGGATCTGGAGGCTTTAATTCGCTGAGAGTCA
>CAZUHR010000372.1:1479-3555 GCA_964620335.1 uncultured Desulfobacteraceae bacterium | reverse complement strand
GTAATAGCTTAATATGAATCTTAGGCACGCCCTTCAGTCTTGCAGTTTTGTCCTAACGGCCATAAAATAACATTTTAATTCATCTTTTATTTAGTATCTTAAGGATTGCCCTCATTCCCTTTTCTTCTTATTCCCATGGAGGTTTGAGCCTACAAGCTTTTATCTTCTTACGCAGATTATGGAAGTGTGTAAAATGCTCCTCTGCCCCTGCCATGAAAAACAAGCTCGCCGGCCTCGATAAATGGTCCCAAAGGCACCACGTCCGAGGGCTTTCAGTATCTCGTAGAGTCCCTCTGGTATTATTTTGCGCGGGTCGGTTTCAAACACGATTCACGCTTATCATTTATTGCACAATGCTTTGAATCACCGGTGCGCTTGGAGCGCCAGCGCAACGCATATCCGAGTACATTCAGTTGTTGGCCGACTATTCCGAATGCAAGGCATCAAGAACAGCGCTTGGATTCCTTGATGCAATTCGCAATAATGCCTTAGCTGGCCCTTCTGGTTTCCTTCTACCTTGTTCCCAATTCTGCAAGGTTCGAACACTGACTCCGATCATTAAGGTGAAATCATTTTGTGAAACATTAAGCTTTTCTCACACCGATAACAATTTCATCAATATTACTTTCATTCGCGAGATCAACAAGATCCTCACCTGGTGATTTCCCGTGTATGATCAGATGCGTTTCACAGGGAATGTTATCACCGGTGAAAACGCTTTTTGCATACTCCAGCTGACTTTCAGCCGCTTGCATCTCTCTGGCGCTGGGCTCCTCCCCACCAGGGAGCGAAGTCATGATATCAACGCTTTTAGCATTGAAGGCTTGAGCATGCTTTTTTGCTAAAATTAAGGCATCTTTTTCGGTATTTGATCCATCATACCCTCCAAGAATTTTCATTTTTGCCTGCTTTTTGATAAACACCAAGCTATAGCGAATAGTCCAACTGCTAAACAGCAAAGGGGTGTTGAAAACCATCCTTTCAAGGAAATAGCTGAAGTGCATGCAGCCCGGACTGCATGCATCAACCCCGCACGAGAAAAGGGGGCCCATCCGGCCCGGGGTCCACCTTCATTGTTAAAGGATCCAGAACAGTCCTAATCCTTTTCCCATCCACGGAGGCTATAGTAATCACTCATGAGCCTATCGAATGTGTCCCTTGCATAGGTTTTGCCACTGTCCTTCAGGGATTCCTGGAAAAACCTTGACGGCAGAGTATCATCCGCTCGTGTTGCCCCTTCGTTTAAGTTAAAAGTACGGGCTTCAGATTTGATGTTCCGGGCAATATTCTCAAGACCCTTGCGATCCACATCCATTCCTGTGGTCAATCTCAGTATGGTGCTGAACTCTTCCCAAGAATAAAGATCTCGATAGAAGCGGCAGAGGATCAGAGCGTCCATCAGGCTCATCCGGTCTTCGAACTCAATAAAGTGAGCGGCCTTTCCCTCGAGTTCATCCGGTGGACTGATCCCTGCGAGTTCCGCCTTATAAAAGGTGGTGCGAGCATGACAGGCCCCCCTTTCCGAGGTGGCGTAAGCCAACCCCATTCCGGGAAGGGTCCGTGGATCATATCCCGCAGGCTCCAGGCCCTTTACATGAATGGCCAGATCTTCACATCCCCATTCCTGGGCAACGAATTTCACGCCCTCGGCAAGCAGCGCTCCGATGCCTCGCCTTTGGGCGATATCATTTAGAAGCTCAGCGGTCCCGTCTGCATCCCCATACCTTACAGGGTATTTGCTCACACCACGCTCCGTCGCCTCCATAAGAAAGGCGATCACATTCCCCGACGTGATGGTGTCCAGCCCGAGATTATCGCAGAGATCATTCAGGTATGTCACTTCACCGATATCTTTGATCAGGCATAGCCCACCGAAGGCATAAATGGTTTCATATTCGGGCCCCTCGATAGTCAATCCTTGATGACGCCCCTTGTTTATCGTGGTGTACCGACTGCAGGCAATAAAACAATTAGGGCACGCCCTCGGTTTGACCTGATGTTCATGATGCAAGGTGTCGGCACTTAAGGCCTCCCAGCCTTCCATAACCCCTGCATTCCAATATTGATTCGGAAAAG
>CAZUHR010000372.1:0-1379 GCA_964620335.1 uncultured Desulfobacteraceae bacterium | reverse complement strand
ATCACAATAGCCCGTGCTCCCTTGGCGTTCACTTCCCGGAGTATGGAATCTTCGGTTTCATAGGTCCCTTTTCCCCACAGGGAACGGGCATCGTGAAAGGTTACTCCGCTCGGAGTCACCTCAAGATAGACCGGAGAATCGGAGGCACCTTCGAGGATGATGGCGTCAAATCCGCATCGACTCATGTGTATGGCCGCACTCCCGCCGGAGTAAGCCTCAGCATAAAGGCCGGTCAAAGGAGATTTGCTATAGACTCCGTAGCGACTACAACCATGGACCGGTGTATCCACGACCGGACCGGTTGCAAGAATGAACCTGTTTTCAGGGGAGAATGGATCCACACCCCTGGGATTGAATTCATTTAGGAGGCGGGTGCCCAGGCCCTTGCCGCCCAAAAGCCGTTCAAATAGCGCATCCTCAATTTCCGAAACGGAGAATGCCCTATTCGTAAGATCCACATTTAATCGTCTATTAAAGAAACCCTTCATGGGCAATTTTCTCTTGAAGCCGGGACAAAAAGCGGTTCAAAGGACCTCAGACTGAAATTTATGGTATCTCCCAGAAGGGGCCTAAATTCAATGCCTTTATTAAATCAAGAAGCTCCTGTCTGAGTATGGGCCTCCTGGATATAAAGTCAGGGTCCAGGCGTCTACGCATGTGCTCGCACGAAAAGAGCCTATGCAGGTTGGCAACAGAAATGATTCCATTTTCGGTGGCTGGATTAAAATTAACCCAATTGCGAACGTGCTCTTCCGACCGGAAGAAATTCATGGTGCTTCAGGCATAGCTTATGTCATCATACCACTTACTGAAAGGAACGGCCACATATCCCACAAGCCCTTCTTCCGGATCGATATTCGATATCTCACCATCTCGCATTTCCACACGGATCGGCACGCCACAGTGCATGCAGATGGTATCTATTCGAACTGTTTTCCCTGGAAAAAGCCAGCTAACTGCCAGCGATTCAAAGGCTCACTGACCAAACCACTTCTGCTCACCGTCCACAGTGATGGGATACTGGTTGGGCAGGTTATTGAATGGGGCAAGGGAAACGATGATATCCGTTTTGGGGAAAACCCAGCCTGGAAGGATCTCTGCAAAAAGGGCCTGAACGGCTTTTCGGCCCTCCTCCATAGAAACCCCAAGTGCCTCAGCGACTTCATTAAAAAAGGGGGCCTTCCCGGTCTCAACAAGACTTTTCATTATGATGTGATAGGTTTTGTCTAAGGTCGTCGGCTCTGCCATGGTTCGTTACCTCCTTCCATTACCATCTCATGCTTCCTATAAATCTATCCTCCCAGATAGGCTTCTTTAACCTTGGGATTGTCCAAAAGTTCTTCGGCCGGCCCTTCCAGGACTATTTCACCTGTTTCAAG
>CAZUHR010000371.1:0-3601 GCA_964620335.1 uncultured Desulfobacteraceae bacterium | reverse complement strand
ACGCTCAAAGGAAGCTTTTAAGGGCCGGTGCAAACCGTGTGGTGATGCCTTACAGAATTGGCGGGCAAAAGATGGCCCATACAATCATAAAGCCAGCGGTAACAGAATTCTTAGAGTTCACGGTCCATGATCGGCATATTGAGTTAAAGATGGAAGAATTGCTGGTGGGAGAAAAGTCAAGGTTAGACGGGGTCACTCTGGCGGATTCAGGGATCAGGCAGGAGATGAATGTGATTATCGTAGCTATTAGAAAGAAAGCTGGTGAAATGAAGTTTAACCCTTCTTCAGAGAGCCGTATTGAAATGGGAGATACGCTAATAGCACTCGGTCACAGCAATGATCTTATGAAGCTTTCTTCCATATTGTCCGGTAATTAGTTTCTGATCCTGAAAAGTTCCTGTGCCCTGCTGAGGGCTTGAAGGTCATCGACTCCCATAACCTCTTCTTCATCTTCAGAAATTGTGTATCCAATGGGTAAGCCATCGTCGCCCATATATTCGACAAGGTCAGTGATAAAAAATTCTTCAACCTCACATGGTTTTTCATCGATTCTTTTCTGTACCCGATGGGGCTTTGCAGAAAGTACAGAAAAGTAAGGGAGAAGGTCATCCTTTCTGGCTGCATAAATCCCCGAATTGCAGATATCGAGTGTTTGTCGTCTTTTTTCAGGGTATGTTTTCCAGTATTTCCATTCGGTGATTTTCCTGACCTGATCACCGTCGATTTCCAGCACCCCATATTCTTTTTTGTATTTCGGGCGGAATCCCAAGACAACCAGGCTTTTGTATTCCAATTTTTCAACCAGTTCATTGTATGTGGAATTTTTTACGAAGGGGACATCACCCATGGTTATTATCACTTGATTACAGCCGTGCTCTTCGATGAAGGCTCTGGCTGCTAAGAGGCCTCCACCGGTTCCGTTGAGTTTCGGCTGTTCACAGTAAGTGATGTCAAGATCGCGTGTAGCATACATTACATCTCTTTTTTTATAATTAACGACCACGGCTTTAGGGCCGTATGGCAGGTTTGCCAAGATCTCCATGAGGATGGGATGACTTCCCTCATAGATTGATTTACCAGGGGCAAGGGGCAGGAGTGTTTTATTACCATCAAAATTTTTCATGCGGCTGCCCCTTCCGGCCGCCAAAATTATGGACATTATTTCCGTGTGTGGCACCGATCTTCTCCATTTTGGATAACTAATTTTTTTTAACAAAAACTTATGGAAGAGGCAAGCCTGTTTCCTGTGCTATCGTCTCGAATCTTTCCTCTTGCCCACCTTTCTATAGGCGAGCATTACCGAGTCACTTTCTTGCCTTCCGGAATGTTATCGATTATGATAGGTATCAGAAAAAACTTGAAATCTATCAAGAACACGCAGAGGACCACGGGCGTGAGCCTGCGGGTATCTACAGATTTGTTGTTTTTTTGCCTCATGAGACGTTAAGATAATTTGAAAGTAACTATTCAGGTTATTTAGGCTGAGGGCTGAAAACACCTTCAGCCTGACTACGTGAGTATTCACATTTGAGATATCTTTCTATTTAAGGGGCCTTGATATGGTTGCAACAAGAGGAAGAATACTTCTTGGAAAATTGGGCAAGGGTCATAAGGAGGCCCAGCTCAACCTGGCAAAAAGTCTTGGCGAGGCTGGTTTTGAGGTCATATTTACGGGCCTAAAGGAGCCTGAGGCCATAGTCAGAGTGGCGATACAGGAGTCTGTGGACCATATTGGAATTACCACTTTGCCCGGGGCGGACATTCAGGCCTTTGAGGAAATTTTTATGTTGCTTGAAAGAGAAAACGCTGAAAATATCTCTGTCACAGCCGGGGGTTTTTTAAATGATGAAGATGTTATCCGGATCAAGGAAATGGGTGTGAAGGCATTTTTCCCAAGAGGAACGACATTTGAAGAGATAATTTCATGGTCGCAAAAAAACATTAAAGTGAGGCCTGTTTAGATATGAGCTAGTTGGCAAGAAAGCAAAGCCGTTACTGTGAGGCACATGGAATATGCCCTCATTCACAACAGTGTTTTAGCTCAGGTATTAGAGAGTGCTTGATATGACGACCTTCTGAATCTGACTGGTGCCCTCATAAATCTGAGTTATCTTGGCGTCTCTCATCATCCTCTCAACTGGATATTCCTTTACAAAACCATAGCCCCCGAGCAGTTGGACAGCGTCCGTTGTTACACTCATGGCCGTCTCTGCTGCGACAAGCTTGGCCATAGCTGAATAGCGGATCTGTTCTTTTGAGAGTCTATCCAGATTTTTCGGAACATTTTCAAACACGGAAGCGGCCTTATAGGTCAATTGCCTCGCCGCTTCAATCTGCGTCGCCATGTCAGCCATCATCCATTGAAGACCCTGAAAGGAGAAAAGCGGCTTACCGAATTGTGTTCTTTCCTTAGTATAAGAAACTGCGTAGTCAAAGGCCCCTTGAGCAATCCCCAGGGCCTGGGCAGCAACTGGGATCCTTGTTAGATCAAGCGTTTTCATAATAATGGGAAACCCCGCACTTTCATTGCTCAAGATATTTGAGGCCGGTATCCTGGCATCCTCGAGTATGATTTCCACCGTTGAAGAACCGCGAATGCCCATCTTATTTTCATGTTTACCTATGCTAAACCCGGGCGAATCTTTTTCAACGATGAACATGCTGATTCCCTTATGCCCTGGTACGGAGGTGTCTGTTTTCGCAGCTATACAGATGATATCAGCCACATCGGCGTGAGAGATGAAGGTCTTGGTGCCGTTAAGAATATAGTGATCATTTTCTCTGACCGCCTTTGTTTTTAAACCGGAAACATCTGAACCCGCATTCGACTCGGTTAGCCCGAAGGCAACAAGCTTTTCACCTGTAGCCAGTTTCGGAAGGTATTTATCTTTTTGATCGTCATTACCTGCGAGGAATATTGGTATGGATCCCAGTTCATGCACGAGAAGGATTACGGAAGTAGACGCGCAGACTTTGGCTAGTTCCTCAATGATCAAGCAAAGAGAAAAAAGTCCCATTTCCGATCCGCCATATTTTTCAGGGAAATCCGCGCCGAAAAGACCGTTTTCGCGTAGGATCTCTGCTGAATCCCATGAGAATTCGCCTTTTTCATCACGCGCCTCGGCACCGGGCGCAATCTGTTCCTTTGCCAATCGAGCAATTGTATCTTTTAACATGATTTGTTCTTCTGACAGGTCGTATGACATTATTTATGCTCCTTATTGATTAATTTGGCGATATCCGCTAAAAAATTTGTAGCCTCTCGCAGAAAGCAACCGAGAAGCTGTTTCAAATGTTCTTCGGTTCCGTCTCTCCTGCAGACAGCAGGTTGGCCTATGAAAGCGTTTGGTCTCTCAAGGGTCATCAGGTGGGCTTTTTACAGGCAGATCCTTAATATAATATCTTGTCTGCCTTTACAAGCCAATTTTTGGGGCGCTTTTTTGTTGACCAGGGTAGAGTAAATTGCTAAGTTTCTTTTGATGTTTAATGTTGTCGACTTTTGTCTGTTTTGCCCATCAATCGGGTTTTTAACCCTTGATGACACCTAGCGGTCTTAGACGGGCAACCTTTTTGGCCAAACCAGCTTGATGGACCACTTCAA
>CAZUHR010000370.1:0-3609 GCA_964620335.1 uncultured Desulfobacteraceae bacterium | reverse complement strand
TTGAAAAGGGACAGGGACAATCTGGCCGTTAGGGAATCCTTAAAGGTGCTTGAAAAGACCGCAAGGGAAAAGAAAAATGTTATGCCGTGTTTGGTTGAGTGCTGCCAGTGCTATGCAACCGTAGGGGAGATGGCAAACGTTTTCAGGGACGTATACGGGGAATATGTGGAACCGAGTATTTTTTGAATGAGGAACGGATTTGGTAAACAGTAAATCTTTAGGACCTTGACTTAGAGAGAAAGGGGGTGAAAGGAGAATTTGTCGTAATAATTGAGTTAACGAGTTTTCCACCAATAAGGAGGTCTGAGACATGAGACGAAAAATAGGATTTATACTGGCAGGAGTTTTTTTAGCAACAGTTTGTGCAATAACATGGATGCCCGCGCCAGCCGCGGCAGAACCAATAAAACTGAATTATGCCAACTTCCCACCTGCTCCCACCTTCCCATGTGTTCAGATGGAGAGATGGAAAAAAGAGGTCGAAAAGCGCACCGATGGAAAGGTCGCCATTAAGACATTCCCGGGAGGGACCCTGCTTGATGCCAAGGGGATGATGGACGGTGTCATTGCAGGAACTGCGGATATCGGCTGTCTCTGTATGGCATACCAGCCGGGCAGGTTTGTTGTTACAAACGCCACTGCTCTACCAGTTGGGTTCCCAAATGCGACCGTGGCAAGCCTTACGCTCTGGGATCTCTACAACAAATATAAGCCGGAAGAATTTGCGAAAGTGAAGGTCCTTACCATGTTTACCTGCGCGCCGGCAAATATCTATGCCAAAGTTCCTGTAAAGAATTTAGACGATCTTAAAGGCCTGCAGTTGAGGGCTTCAGGAGGGGTTGCCCAGGTTTTGAAGGCATTGGGTGCAACAGCGGTGGGTATGCCGCAGTCGGAAACTCCGGAAGCACTTCAGAAGGGCGTTGTGAAGGGTGCAGCGTCTTCCCTGGAGACCCTTAAAGATTTCAAATACGCGGAAATGTGCAAGTATGTAACAATGTTAAACGGGCCGGTCTATCCCTTTGCCGTGGTCATGAACATGAATTCGTGGAATAAATTACCTAAGGACGTTCAACAGGTTATGGAGGAACTTGGACCACAGCAGTCAGTGTGGACAGGGGTCTACATGGATAATCATGTAAATGAATCCATTGCCTGGTCAAAAAAGAACCATAACATTGAAATTACCGAACTCTCAAGTGAGGAAAAGGCCAAGTGGGACAAATTGCTTGAACCGATTACGGGTAAATGGGTTGAAGGTGCAAAGGCAAAAGGGCTGCCGGCAGAGGCTATTGTGAGTGATATAAAGGCCTTTGGGGCAATGTATGCCGGGCAATAAATAAATATAGCTGAGAGCTTTCTCATTGGGTATATGCTCAATAAGAGGCACGTGAGAGGTTGCGGATTGCGGGTCGTTGGTGTTTTGTTAAGATCCGAAATCCGCAGCCATTCATTATCTTGTACTAGTGTTCCGTCCCGGAAATAATTTAAATAATTTAGACAAGTTTTCTGTCTCGAAGAAGTGCGTTTAAAATCCGAAATTCGAATATCTAAATTCGAAAAAAATCCTAATTTTCAAATGACCAAAATTCAGAACATGTTTAGAACATTGGAGATTTGAATTTTGATATTGTTTCGGATTTCGTATTTCGTGCTTAGAATTTGCCATTTTCAAGACAAGAAAACGATTAGACAGTCTGATTTATTTTTATAATTTACTTTTGAGACACGACACTAGTTTGGAACTGATACTTACCGGCGATATGCCATGTAGGGAGATTCGGGAATATTATGGATGTTCTGGACAAAATAAGCCACACCTTAAATCAGATCCTTATCTGGGTAGCCGGTTTTTTGCTGGCGGCAATGATTTGTTTGACCTGTGCAAACATATTTCTGCGCATTGTCTGGGTGCCGATCATCGGGACATTTGAATTGATAGGATATTTTGGTGCCGTTATGACGGCATTTGCAGTGGGCTATACCCAGATCAGGCGGGGTCATATTGCAGTAGATATAGTAGTATTGGGTTTCTCAAAAAAGACCCAGAATATCTTAAATGATATTAATTATTTTATCTGCATGGTTTTCTTCGCAATTGTGTCATGGCAGATCGCCAGTTATGCCACGACCCTGCTGAAGACTGGAGAAATCACGGAAACGCTGCGTATCGTCTATTATCCTTTTACCTACGGTGTCGCATTAGGATTTGCCGTCCTCTCCCTGGTTTTTTTGAACGAACTATTGGGATCTTTATTTCGAAAAATGGGTGATGAAAAGTGAGTTTGACGCTGGTCGGAATTATTGGAATCATAATCCTCCTTCTGGTCTTATTCTTTCTTGGAATGCCCGTTGGCTTTGCTATGGCCGTCGTTGGTTTTTGCGGATTCTGGTATGTGGTCTCTTTCCAGGCAGCTATCACCATGGTAGCAAATGATATCTGGTCCACATTTTCCAGTTATGGCCTCACGGTTGTCCCCCTTTTCATATTTCTGGGTTATCTTGCATTTAACTCGGGTATCGCTGACAGGCTATACAACACGGCCTACAAGTGGTTCGGTCATTGGCGCGGAGGGCTGGCTATAGCCACGATAGGCGCTGATGAGCTTTTTGCCGCAATCTGTGGTTCCAATACGGCCACGGCTGCTACCATGGGGAAAGTAGCCCTTCCACAGATGCAAAAATATAATTATGATAACATGTTAAGCAGCGGCACTATCGTCACCGGAGGCACGCTGGGGACGGTTATGCCTCCCAGTGTAGTGCTTATTGTTATTGGCCTGCAAACAGAGCAGTCCATTATCAAGCTCTTTCTTGGCGGTATTCTCCCTGCCATAATTTTGGGTATTCTTTTCGTGCTCACCATCTTTGTCCTTTGCCGAATCAATCCCAAGTATGGACCGGAAGGCCCAAGGACAAGCTTCAAGGATAAAATAAGATCCATTACAGGAGTTACTGAAGCCGTCATTATATTTATCCTGATTATCGGAGGCCTGTATGCCGGCATATTCACCCCTACTGAAGCCGGTGCCGTAGGTGTTTTTTTCACACTCCTCGTCACAGTTGTACCTCGCAGGATTACATGGAAAGGTTTTACCAGTTCTGTGATGGAAACGCTGAAGATATCGGCAATGGTCTTTTTCCTCGTTACAGGTGCCATTATTTTTGGCCGTTTTTTAGCGATAACCAGGCTTCCTTTCATGATTGCGGAATTTGCATCCGGGCTTCCGGTCTCTCCTTATATCATTTTGGCATTTGTGCTGGTGATCTACCTGATAGGCGGCTGTTTTGTGGACTCATTGGGATTTCTCGTCCTTACAATCCCGATATTCTTCCCCTTAGGCATGGCCCTTGGTTTTGATCCAATATGGTACTCCATAATTCTGACCATGGTGACGACAATGGGGGCAATTACTCCACCGGTCGGCGTTAATATCTATGTTGTGAAAGCGTTAGCTCCTGAAATAGACCTTGCCACAATTTTTAAAAGCGTAAGTTTTTTTCTGGCGGCCTGTATTGCCTGTATTATTATATTAATTGTTTTTCCACAAATGGTGTTAATTATACCAAATATGGCCCGTTGAATATATAGTAGTCGGCCGTAGTCATGAT
>CAZUHR010000369.1:0-3612 GCA_964620335.1 uncultured Desulfobacteraceae bacterium | reverse complement strand
GCCCTGTAACCGATGTGCTGCATCATTTATTCGCCCTCGCCACGCTTCATCTAACCCGCCAGAGGCGGATGAAAAAAAAGATTGTATTCAGAAATGAAATTTCATGCTTTCCGAATACAATCTTTAGGATCAGATTATCTTGGCGTGCTCAATTCCCGCCATGCATTTTAGCTAAGCTGGACGGGACATACTTACATCATTCCGCCCATACCGCCCATGCCGCCCATACCTCCTCCGGGAGGCATTCCAGGCATGTCTTCTTTCCTCTCCGGCTTCTCTGCTACCATTGCTTCGGTGGTCAGGAGAAGTGATGCGACCGACGCCGCATTCTGGAGTGCAAACCGTGTGACCTTCGTGGGATCGAGAATTCCCGCCTTCAGGAGGTCTTCATACTCGCTTGTTTCGGCATTAAAACCAAATGCGCCTTTTCCGGCCTTTACCTTTTCGACTACAACCGAGCCTTCAGCCCCGGCATTGTTTGCGATCTGGCGAATCGGCTCTTCCAAGGCCCTCATAACAATATTAACGCCGGACTGTTCCTCGCCCTCTAACTTCAATTTCGCTAATGCTGGGATCGCCCGAACTGTTGCAACCCCGCCACCAGGTACAATACCTTCTTCAACAGCTGCCCTTGTGGCATTCAGAGCATCTTCCACTCTGGCCTTCTTTTCCTTCATTTCGACCTCTGTTGCTGCACCAACATTGATCACAGCTACTCCACCTATTAGCTTGGCCAGTCGTTCCTGGAGCTTCTCGCGGTCATAGTCAGAAGTAGTTTCATCGATCTGTGCCCGTATCTGCTTGACTCTGCCTTCCAGATCTGTACGTTTTCCGCCACCATCGACTATTGTTGTATTATCTTTATCAATATTGACTGTTTTAGCGGACCCGAGATCGTTCAAAGTAACGTTTTCCAGTTTAAGCCCCAGGTCCTCTGAAATCACCCTTCCCCCGCTGAGAACGGCGATATCCTCCAACATGGCCTTTCTCCGGTCACCAAATCCGGGCGCCTTTACGGCAGCAACTTGCAGGGTCCCCCTTAACCTGTTAACCACTAATGTTGCGAGGGCCTCGCCTTCCACATCTTCCGCAACAATCAGGAGTGGTTTTCCCATTTTGGCAATCTGCTCTAAAATAGGAACCATATCCTTCATGGAACTGATCTTCTTTTCGTGAAGAAGTATATAAGGCTCGTTGAGCAATGCTACCATCTTTTCAGCATCCGTGACAAAGTAAGGGGAAAGATAGCCACGGTCAAACTGCATCCCTTCCACCACTTCCAGGGTTGTGTCCATGCTCTTGGCTTCTTCAACTGTAATAACGCCCTCTTTGCCGACCTTGTTCATGGCCTCGGCAATAATGTTCCCGATTGTAGAGTCATTATTCGCCGATATGGTTCCTACCTGTGAGATTTCCTCCTGGTCCTTGGTAGGCTTGGAAATCTTTTTGAGCTCCTCCACCGCAACCTCCACGGCCTTTTCAATTCCTCTCTTGAGGGCCATCGGGTTGACTCCAGCTGCTACAAGCTTAGAACCTTCTCTATAAATGGCCTGGGCAAGGACTGTCGCTGTAGTGGTACCATCTCCTGCCACATCAGATGTCTTGGATGCCACTTCCTTAACCATCTGAGCACCCATATTCTCGAATTTATCTTCCAGCTCAATCTCCTTTGCAACAGTGACACCATCTTTTGTGATAGTCGGTGCTCCAAAAGATTTATCCAAGATGACGTTCCTACCCTTGGGCCCAAGTGTAACCTTCACGGCGTTGGCAAGGGTGTCAATTCCTCTCAGAATTAATTCCCTGGCCTTTACATCGTATTTGATCTCTTTCGCCATACTAAAAATCCTCCTTAAATTTTTCTATTGTGCTAAATTGAACAACACGGAATAATCTTACTCTATAACCGCAACAATATCATCTTCTCTCATTATGAGGTTTTCCTCACCATCGATCTGGATTTCTGTTCCCGCATATTTTCCAAACAGAACGCGGTCACCTTTCTTGACCTCAAGAGGAAGTTTTTTGCCGTCTTCCGTCAACTTTCCTTTACCAACCGCAACAACTTTACCCTCGATCGGTTTCTCTTTTGCTGTATCGGGAATTATAATGCCACCTTTTGTTACCTCTTCCTCATCCATTCTTTTCACGATTACACGGTCCTGCAATGGTCTTACTTTCATCTCGAATATCTCCTCCTAAGTATTATTAATAGTTTTTACTTAACCTTTTCGATATCCTAAATAACCACCTCTCACCTCCTCTAAATATTATAGCTTTCCCCCATTCTGGGGTTTTTACCGGCCTTCATGGAAAAACATTAGATTTAGCTTAACACCTAAAACTTAACAATAAGCTTTCAAATGTCAAGGGGTGCAATAAAAAAAAGCCTGAAAACATTCAAGATGTCCACCAGCTTAATAAATCCCTGCCGAAAACAGATCGCGAGAAAAATCAAGAAAGTTGATTTGTCCGCCATTCCAGGGTATTACGAATTCCTTCTTTGAGGGTTGTTTCAGGTCTCCATCCCAGAATATGCCACGCTTTAGCTACAACCAAACAGCTCCTGGTCAGGTCACCGGGGCGGGCCGTTTTTTTAATCGGTACAGACAGTTTTTCCGATACTTTGGGTCTCAATTCTTTAAAGGCCTTAAAAATTATATTATAAAGGGTAAGGGTCTTCGTCCCCAGACCGGTCCCAATATTGAAATAGTCCCCACTGCCTTTCTCTAAGGCATTGAGATTTGCCTTTACAACATCGCCAACATAACAATAATCCCGGACCATGCCCTCATCATCGTCCGGAAAATGATTCAAAATGGAAGGTTTTCCCTTTATAAGATTGTCCATGAAAATTGCCACCACACCTGCCTCTGCACGGGGGATCTGGCGCGGCCCATATATGTTGGCGTAGCGCAGGGTCGTGTAATCAAGCCCGTACCGGTGTTTATAATAGGCGAGGTAATGTTCTGATGAGTATTTTGACACGGCATAGGGAGAAAATGGTTTTGGGCGGCAGGATTCGGATGTGGGGTATTCAGAAGCTTCGCCGTAAATAGCGCCTCCGGAGGAAATGAAGATTACCTTTTTGACTTTGTATTTTACAGCATTTTCCAGAAGATTTAATAGGCCTATAATATTAATTTCAGCATCTTGAACAGGATTCGACACAGAGTACGGCACGCTGATCTGCGCAGCATGGTGGCAGAGGATATCCGGCCTATTCATCCCGATCAATTCTCGCATATCCGGCGAACGAATATCCATATCATAGAACCGTGCTTCCGGATTGACGTTGGATCGCTTTCCGGTTAAGAGATTGTCCACCACCAATACCTCATGGCCGGCCTGGATATATCCGTCCACAACATTTGATCCTATAAAACCGGCGCCCCCGGTAACCAAGATTTTCATAAAAGCTTCCCGATATTTAGTGTGCTGACACCTTCAACTTTATGTCTTTCTCCTTCGGTCTCAAGCGCAGCGGTCCTTGAACCTTCAGCTTCTTTTCCTTACTCATTCCGGGCCACGCGCAATGTGTGAAACTGACTACCAGTAAAACTTCACGATGCTGCCGGGAATCTATCAGGAATGGAGATTGACGTCAAGCTG
>CAZUHR010000368.1:0-3639 GCA_964620335.1 uncultured Desulfobacteraceae bacterium | reverse complement strand
ACTTTGCCGTGGCCAAATATATGCGGTTTAGACCACAGACTTAATGGGAGTTTGCTGGCTCGTTTGGAAACCGCGTATATATTTGGCCACCCACTCCGAAAGGAATAGATAACGCCTTGAGGAAAGTGGCATCGCCGAAAAGGCGGTTGAAACAGTCTTGTCATCACTTATGAATATTACAAAAATTTTAACTCTTTTTGGAAGTTATAGCCTGAAAAGATGTAATCTGTTGCTTGACCCTTGTGCTTTTACACTTGGGGCACCTGATTTTCTTATTCTCATATTCTGAGATTGTCATAGTAAGGGTGAACTTCTTCTTGCACTTCTCGCACCTGAAATCATAAGTGGGCATTGTGTACACCTCCAGTATGATATGGGTTTGTGAGAGAACCAACCACAAAGAAATGTTTTTTGCAGATTTGACACCGTATTATTAGACCTCGACATTCAAACCTTTATCTCTCAAATATTCCTTTACCTCCCCGATTTTCAAGATACGGTAATGAAATACTGAAGCAGCCAGCAGTATCTGGGCGCCACCTTTTACGACGGCTTCATAAAAGTGTTCCAGCTTTCCGGCGCCTCCCGAGGCAACGACCGGCAGATCAACCGAGTCTGATATAGCCTTTGTAAATTCCAGATCGAACCCGTCCTGGGTGCCGTCACCATCCATGCTCGTTGGCAAGATTACACCGGCGCCCAGTTCTTGACATTTTTTGGCCCATTCAATAGCGTCTTTTTCAACCGGTTTGGTTCCACCTGAAACTACCAGTTCAAAACCCGAAGGCATTTCCTTGTTCCTTCTAGCATCAATCGCCACGGTTATTGTCTGTTTTCCGAATTTTTCCGACGCTTGGCGGACTATATTAGGGTTACTAACTGCAGCGCTGTTCATTGATATCTTGCTTGCACCGGCTTGAAGCACAGATTCAATATCTTCCAGGCTTGCTATTCCTCCCCCAACCGTCAAGGGAATGTCTATAACGGACGAAACGTTTTTCACCCATTCCAGCCGGGTCTTCCGATTTTCCAGGGTTGCTGCAACGTCCAGCATGGCCAGCTCGTCAGCACCCTCTTCTTGATAAAATGCGGCATTTTCCACCGGGTCTCCCGCATCCTTTAAGTCCACGAAATGAATACCCTTGACCACCCTACCCTCTTTCATATCCAGGCAAGGCATGATTTTTATTGTCTCCATATGATGTCCTTTCTCGATCTATTAAAAAGCTGTGAATAAAAACCCATGGGCTTACTGCACCCGTATAGTACTAACTAATAGATTAATCGTGGCTTTGAGGCCTTTTCTTAATACATTTAACAAAGTATTCATACCAAGAAAGATCATTCTATTCAAGTTAAACAATGCAGTAAGTTAAAATCCGAATAAACCCTGATGAAAGGCCTTTGCATACAACGGAATAAAATCTATTGACAATATCCCCCTTTTGCCTATACTCATGTCCTATTTTGGCGTTTTTACAACAAAATTTTCGTATCAATACCAAATAACTTTCAGGCGGAAAAGGAAATGAAAATAATTGAATCCCTCAGCTATAATCCCGGCAAGATAAAAGGTGGCTATACAGACCAGATCCTAAAGGTTGACTTAGGCTCAAGTGACATATCACTTATCAAACTCGCACCGGGTTTCAAAGAAAAATATGTGGGCGGCCGGGGTTATGCCCTGAAATTGATATGGGACGGCACATCAGGAGACACCCGCTATGACAGCCCCGAGAATATTCTTGTTATGGCCAGTGGACCGCTGGGTAATGAACCGAGGTTCCCTGGAAGCGGTAAGTTTATTGTTGGCACAATCTCCCCACTAACAGATACTTTCGTAGACTCAAATATTGGGGGTCATTTTGCACCCCTCCTGAAAATCTGCGGGTTTGACGCCCTGGCCATTTCAGGGATCTCAAACAGGGATGTGGTCTTGATCGTAGACGCCGATAGAGGTGTCATTCAGATTGCCGAGGCGCCTGCAGCGGATAAACAGACTGATCAGGGAGCATTGTCATATGGTGATGTCCTACTAAAGGAATTTAGCAAAGGAGTACTTGACGAAAATATTGCAGCAGTAACAAACGGTATAGGGGCGGCCAACACCAGGTTCGGGATTATAAACAGCCTGTTTTATGACAGACGTCGGAAAAGGCTGCGTTGCAAACAGGCCGGTAGAGGAGGCACAGGAACGGTCATGCGCCACAAAGGCCTGAGAGCCGTCATTGTGCGTTCCAGCTTGTCCAGGTCAGGTATCAATAACCCTGTTGACAGTAAAGCTGTCAAGCAGGCAGGTGCAAATCTCAAAAAGGTCATTAGCCAGGCGGACCCGCAGCAACTCCGCCTCTCCAGCTGGGGAACGCCCATCCTGGTGGAATATATGAACAAATATCACATCCTGCCTGTACAAAACTACCAGTACGGTCAGCATCCTGATGCGAAAGCCGTATTCGCGGATGTCTTTCTTAAACGCTATTTTACAAAGAAAACACCTGACGGCTGTTATAAGGGATGTAACCTGGCCTGTGCAAAAGGGGCTGAGAACGTCACCTTGAAACATGGTCCTCACGCCGGAAGAAAGGTAGGCATTGATGGACCTGAATATGAAACAGCCGGAGCCGTCACGTGTATGGGCATCTTCGATCCCCATTTCATCATGGAATACAATTGGTATTGTGATGAATACGGACTGGATACAATCTCGATGGGCGTTACTGCATCATTTCTAATGGAATGTGTCCAGCGGGGCTATCTTTCAAGAGAAGATATCGGGTACGAACTGGTCTGGGGTAATATGGAAAGTGTTGATCGCCTTGTCCATGAAACCGCTCTCGCAAAAGGATTCGGAAAAATATGCGCTCAAGGTGTGCACCGGGTAAAGGCCTGGGTTGCAGAACAATATGTGGCCAAAACAGGAAAGGCTTTGGATGAAGTTGTGTCAGAACTCGACAAATTTGCAATGGAAACCAAGGGCCTTGAGTTTTCCATGTATATTACAAAGGAGTCATTGGCTCAGCAAGGGGGCTATGGATTTGCCCTTAAAGGCCCGCAACATGATGAAGCGTGGCTTATCTTCATTGATCAGGTCAATAAGGAATTACCTACCTTTGAAGCAAAGGCGAAGGCCTTGAAATGGTTTCCTTTAATCCGCACATGGTTCAACGCTGTTGGGCTTTGCAAACTCCCCTGGATTGATGTACGACACCCGGAGGCGGCAAAAACCGAGAACCCGGCACAGAACCAGCCGACACTCGCTTACTTTGTTCAATATCTTAACGCAACGGTCGGCTGCAATAAGTCTCTTCAGGACGTTCTGGACGATTCAGAACGACTGTACCTGTTACAAAAGCTTATTAATCTTCGTCACGGCAAGGGAACCAGACTGAGTGACAAAATCCCTCTCAGGGCTATGGGACCGGCCTTTTTCAACGAGTACCAAGACAGATCCGACTACTACGATGAATGGCTGGCAGATCAAGTGGGTGGAAAGGAAGTGCCTAAAACCGCTGAGGCAAGACACCTTCTAGTCACCAAACTCAGGGAAGATGCGTACAAGAAGCTCTGTGATGCGGTCTACAAACATAAGGGATATACGCCTGATGCCATACCGCTGCCTGAAATACTTGAAAAATTTGA
>CAZUHR010000367.1:0-3662 GCA_964620335.1 uncultured Desulfobacteraceae bacterium | reverse complement strand
ATAAGGGATATACGCCTGATGCCATACCGCTGCCTGAAATACTTGAAAAATTTGACCTTTTAGATGAACAGGCCGTGGATCTGCTCAGAGAATTCGGTCTGTTAGAAAAGAAAAGGCGCCTATCAAATTAGGCGCATCCAAATTCTATGGTAGTATCAATGCAGTTTCACGGAGTTCAGCGTTCTCTGACCGGGACCCATGAAATCCAGATGACGTTTTTGAAACATTCCCGGGTTAGAGATCTGCTGGAACATGTAAAGGCTTGCTATCCGGATTTGCCAATAAATGAAGATGACTTCCTGGTCACCGTAAACGATAACGTGTCTACAATAGACCACATACTGAAGCCTAACGACAAAATCGCCTTCTTACCCCATATCGGAGGAGGCTAAGGAAGCCTGGGAAGACGCACTACGAATGTTGTGGTGTCCTCTCCCCCACTTATCTCTATCTTTCCCTTGAGGATACGAATAATCCGCTGTGTAATATAGAACCCGCGCCCCCGGCTCTCGCCCACCAGAAACCTTAAGCGATCCTCATCGGACATATGGCCCGTATTTGTGATCTCTGCACAGGCCCATTGTCCATCCGCATAAGTGCGAATTTCCAATATCCCCCCTGTGGGTGGAATTGCCTTTGTCGCATTATTTAACAGATTGTCAAATATACGCTCCACATGAAGGACATAACACCGGACATTTAATTCAGAATCAAATGGACCTTCTCTCAGGTGAATGTTCTCCCTGAACTGTTCCCTGATCACTTGCTTGTTTATAACGAAACGTCTTCTGAGCACTTTGGTCAGGTTAACTACCTCCTCATTGCCCAAATTGTATAGGCTCAGGGCCAATTTCTGAAGCCGGCTTGTCTCCTCAAGAAGTATACTTGCATACTTCTGGGTCTGTTTTCTGGTCTTTTCTGTTTCTTTTTGATTGAGGAGGTCTTTTAATCTCCTGGCAAAACCCGCGGTTGCAATGGCCGGATTTTTAAAATCGTGAAGAGCATCATCCAGACGTTCCATTTTTTGCGCCCTAATCAATTCCCTGCCCAGAAACAGGAAGAGGTCTATTTCATCATCTCCATAGCGCTGTCTTTCATCCAAGGCATCAAAAGTCACAAAATGGTTCAGATCCCCGTCAACCCTGAGGGGAATGTAGAGTATGGAATTGATCTTATGTACCCTGGCGAAGTTCTTGAGATTATTTGATATCAAATCACTCTTTTGCGGGTCCACCACGAGAATATAAGAGGAAGTAACCACCTCGTAAACCGAATTCCCCGAGTACTCCTCCGGATTCATGAGCAGGGTAAAGGCCAACTCGCTACTAATTGGAAAGCTTTTTCCAATGCTGTGGTATCCTTCGACCTCCGGGTAACCGGCCTCAAGAGTGACGCGGTTTGAATCATTTGTAACGGAGAAAAGGGCACAGCTCTGTATATTGACCATATCGGCAAGTTCGGGAATCACACTGTTGAAGACCTCCCTCATCTTGACCCCGCCACGGGACCACAATATACGGAAGATATGCCTGCCAATCGCCTCCCTTCTTTCATCGCTTCTATGCATAGAAAGGATTTTTTTTCTGGCAATTACAAAACTCAATCTTTTAGCCATAAGTTTGGCCGTCTGAACCTCCAGCGATTCGAAATCCCGTCCCTCTTCTGAGTAATAAATCTGGATTACGCCGAAGATGTCACGCTCGTGGGGGAAGAAACGGGGTATTTCAAGAGGAATAGCCATCAAAGACCGGACACCCTTTTTATAAATGACTTCCTTATTGTGGTAACGCTCCTCTTTAAGAATATTGGGTACCAGATAAGGGCGACGTGTCATTACAACTTCTCCGGCAATACTTCCCTCAAGAGGTATAAATGTCTCCCTTTTTTCTTCATCCGAAGGATATGATCCAAAGGAAAGCATCTTTCCGGTCTGGGGATCATAGAGCCTGACAGATGCATGGCGGGCCCCCAAAAATTCCACCATGTGTCGGGCCGCCCTAGCCAGAATCTCAGGTTCGGACAGGTCAGGATTGATGTCGACTATCTCATCTACCTGCCTGATCACCTGGTTCAGGAATCCTGTTATAATATCCTGTTCAATCCACTCCATAAGAGTGACCACGAATTCCTTATCATCCGAAATACCCTTTGCCCAGGGTTTCTGTCTAAGTTCCCCAATTAGTTTGTCCAAGTTAATAAGCATATAAAATTTCTTTTTTAAGGTTAAACTAAATCGAAAACACTTAATTTATGTAACAAATCATGCAAAAAAAGTCAAGGAACCTCGGGCTTTGGCTTTTAGATCATACTGCCACCAAATCTTCTCGGCAGACCAATACCGTTGGCACTGCCGGCAAGACTTGATACGTTTTATAAATGAATCGATTTTTTGATCTACATTATTTGACCCTTGCCAGCTTAGTTCTCACTAAATAAGCCCCAGAAACACCACAAAGATAATACCAGTAATGAGAAAAAAAATAGTCTGATGGCTGGTGCCTGCGCAGGAGGTAGGGATGAGTTCGTCCACTGTGATGTAGATCATGAGACCGGCTGTTGCCGCGATGATAAACCCGATAACCTGGGTCGGGATATTCTGGAACAGGTAACGCGCAGACAAGAAACCGATTAAGATAGGCACAGCCGTTGAAGAAGAGACAAAGAAGGATTTCCAACGTGCACCTGTCGTGTGGTAGTAGGGAGCAGAGGTACAAATGCCTTCGGGGATGTTGTGGATCGCGATGGCCAGGGCAATCACAAGAGACACCTTGGGCCCAGTTACAGCACCTATGGCGATGGCCATTCCCTCTGGAAAGTTGTGGAGAAATATGCCCAGAATGAGATAAACCGAGGTGCGCTGGAGATTGCAGCCATGTTCCTGCTCACACAGTTCCGGATGAATATGTGGAATAATCCGATCCAGACCATACATGACTAGAGAACCGAATATAAGGCCCATCACGCATATGCCTGTAGATGAGAGTTCAATGCTTTCGGGGATCAACTCCAGAAAGGAGATGGCAAGCATAACCCCTGCAGCAAAGCAAAGCATATTGCATATATACCCAAAGGAAGGCCTCTTGACAACTCCGATAGCTGATCCGATTACAGGACCCAGCACTGAGATGATAACCACGAAGACAAAAGGATCCATCACGCTTTTTCCTGCTCCACCTTGCTCCCGGCGTTCTGAGCAAGTATGATCTCTGCCCCCGCTTCTCTTAATAGGGCTACTGCCGTACCTTCCTTTTCCTTCTGCAGGATGACCTGATCGGGTTTCAAATCAAGCAACCATCTTCCTACAAGGAATCCTCGCTTGCGCTCTTCCTGAGCGTGCGGATTCCTCACATACTCCTGATGAATTATCTCCTTGCTAGTCCGGTCAATGATTTCTACACGGAACCAAGGAGCCTTGGCCAGGTGTTCCTCTATTGTTCCTTCCGGTCTCTTGACCGGCGTGATGCGACGGATTTGTTCCGATCGATGACTTTGGGCCCTGATCCTTGCCATAACGACCCGTGGGAAATGCTGCCTTATATCGCGTTCAAGAGAGGCAGAGATCCGATCTGCCCGCTCGTGGAAATGAGTCCTTAAAACTACATCCAGATCCACTATAAAACGCCCTCCGGCTGTGCGGCTCAGGCACCTTTCAACTTTTTCCA
>CAZUHR010000366.1:0-3662 GCA_964620335.1 uncultured Desulfobacteraceae bacterium | reverse complement strand
CCCTTTTACCAATTCATACTGCAAATGCCTTTTTGTCCCCGCAAACGGTCTTTCATTTTGGAAATCAAGGATTATTTCTTTTAATATCTCGATCAAGCTATTTTCCTTTCAAAACGGTAAATGTTATTACCAATTTCTTGCAAAATTGGTAAATCATTTTACCGCTTTTTGGCCTAACTGTCAAGATTTTTGACCGGTGATACTTAATAGGGAGGAAAAAATGGAAGATAAAAGACGGGGCGGGTGTGACACCCGCCCCTTTTCATCATCTTCGTGCTATTTAACGCACTCACTAAGCTGATTATTCCTGCAAAAACATAAACATGCCTGGATCTCAGCCCCTTAAAAGTAAAGTAGCCAACAATTCGGCTATGCACTAATGACGTATTTGGTTCCGGCCATATTGAGCACGAATTCCTTAGGCATCGCGTTCTGGAAACCAGTAATGGCCTCCCATCCTGAGCAGTGCATGGGGACAATGTAATCAGGGTTAATCGCCTTGATCCCGGCAATGGTTGCGTTAATTTTCGCCATCGGCGCACCAACCAAATGGAAACCTCCAATGACAACGTGAACCTTGTCAATACCGGTCATCTTTTGGGCATGTTTTACCGTGTTGACAATCCCGGCATGGGCACAGGCCGAGACCACGACAAGCCCCTTACCTTTTACGTTAAACACCAGGGATTGCTCTCCGGGAAATATATCGTTTTCCCGTTTCCCTCCTCTCTCAATAAATAGAATGGGTGAGCCCTTTTCATATTCCGTCACCCTTTCTATGTTACCTGTAAGGTATGCCCCCGGCACTATTTCTGTCGGCTCTTTCACCTCGACGACCTTGGCGATTCCCAAATTCTCAAGATCATCCCTGTTCAGTTGTCCGAGGTCATTCCAACCATCAACCGGCGCATATTTTTTAGGGAAATTAACCCACCTTCGAGAAAACGCCTCTTCGCCCACATAAAGTGGAATTCCCTTTCCAAATTTTGCTCTGTTTTGTTGAAGTAATGGAATAAGATTTCCATGGTGATCCAGATGCCCGTGACTCAGTGCGAGGGCGTCTACTTTTCTTAAGTCGATATCCAGCAGATCGAGATTCCAGTTGCCACCGAAAACTACCTTATCCTCTCACCCCCTTTCTTTTTTGTTAATCGAGCCATTCAAAAATCAAGCTCCCGCTTAAGATCCTCCCATGTATTCCTGACCGCCCGAGCCGCTTCCGCATCCGTGTCATATTCAAAGATTGTCTGTCCCTGAACCATGGCTTTGGTGAAACTGGGATCAAATGGAATGCGGCCCAAGGGCTTTACATTCTTCTGTTTTGCGAAATCCTCAATGGCCTCTGTCGCATCAGGATTGAGATCGAACTTGTTCACACAGAGCATGGCGGGTACCTGAAAATGGGCAGCTAACTGCAGCACGCGCTCCATGTCATGCTTTCCGGAAACCGTTGGCTCCGCCACAACTATAAGGGCTGTAGCCCCTCCAATAGAAGCTATGACCGGGCATCCCACTCCGGGTGGTCCGTCGGTAAGAAGCAGGTCCAGATGTTTCTCTTCCGCAAGTTTTCTGGCCTCCTGCCGGACAAGCGTTACAAGCTTGCCTGAATTTTCCTCGGCAATGCCTAATCTGGCATGGACCATGGGACCAAATCGGGTGTCAGAAATGAACCATTCGCCACTTGTATTCACCGGAAAATCAATCGCATCCTCAGGACAGAAATAGACGCAAACGCCACAGCCCTCGCATTCAATGGAATCCACTATAAAATCCTCGCTAATGGCATCCCACCTGCACAGATCCCGGCACAGACCGCACTCAGTGCACTTATCCGGGTTTATAACTGCTGTATTACCCGATTCAAAATCATGGCGTTTTTGTATCTTAGGATCCAAGAGAAGATGGAGGTCGGCGGCGTCCACATCCCCGTCGCACAGGACCTTGTTTTGTGCAAGAAATGCAAAGGCACCGATCAGGCTTGTCTTTCCGGTTCCTCCCTTACCACTTATGACAACCAATTCCTTCATGAAAAATCGTTCCCTAGTGCTCTATTACTAAAAAAGAAATAAAATGTTTTACAGCGATATTGCAGGCCCGAAGCATGCGGCAATCTGTATCGTAGTCCCCACTCAACCACTCGCCTTCTCAACCGGTTAACTATCTTTGTTTTGACCTTTGCTTAATCATATATTCATTCAGGGCTTCCTGAAGGGTTTCCCCGGCCAGGTATGCGCAGTGTTCATCTTCCTTGGGAAGGCCCCCTAATATCTTGAGAATAGCATCTCCTGAGATGTCCAAAAGTTCATCCGGGCTCTTCCCCAGGGCCAGTTCGGCAGCAAATGAACCGCACACGGCACTTGCCCCACAACCATCTGTGAGAAACGATGCCTCTTTAACCTTATCGTTCTCAAATTTTAAAAATATCTGCATAGTATCCCCGCAGGAACCTATTACACATCCGTATCCATCAGGGTTGTCAATCATACCCATGTAAAGGGGTTTCATCCACCGCTCAAAGGCTACCTCGCCGTAAGCAGCCCTTGTTTCTTCATAAATCTGACCCTGCAAATCCTGAACAAAATCATCCAGCTCATTGCCCATAAGCCCATTTCCTTTCTTTCGTGGCGTTCTTTATTCGCCTTCGCCAAAATACCCTGCAGCTTGCTACGGGGAGCTTCATTACGTGAGACCTTTGAAAATTTGCCCTTTGGGTCATTGCGAGGAGTGAAGCGACGCGGTAATCTCATTGAATTTCTTACAAAAACGAGATTGCTTCGCTATGCTCGCAATGACAATGTTGGTATTTTTCAAAGGTCTCTACGTGTTTCTGTATTTTACGATTTATTACGTTCCAACTAAGCAATAAAGACAACAGTTCTCCGCGATATCAGATCGCTAAGTGAAACCATTCCTAAACTTTAGGCACTTTTGGATTCAAGTTTTTTCTGATACGGGATGAATGTCCTTATATACAACAAGTCATTGAATATTACAATCGGAACACTTAACCCCTCGTCATGGCTGTCCCGCACTTAGGGCATTTGATCTCAAAGCAAGGAGTTCCTCGCTCATGGGATACCCTCTCCCCGCATTTCGGACAAACACAGTCCCCTCCGGGACCCAGACCACGACCTCCGCCCATTCCTCTTCCCCTGCCTGTGGGATCCTGGCCTCTTCCTCCGCCTCCCGATCCCTGACCTCTCTGTTCCATAAGGATCTTCCTCCTTAATGATCACAAACATTACTCCCTGTGACCAAGGTTCCTGAGAGATACTGATTTGCCAAAAACTCCGGGGCATCCATTGGGGCACCCAAAACAACCTCAATACCATTTTGCCTGAGAAGCCCCTGCGCACTTTCTCCCATACCGCCTACTATGACTACATCAGCCCCTTGTTCATAGAGCCAGCGAGGCAAAACGCCCGGTTCATGTGCCGGAGGGGTAAGCATTTCAGTTCCGACAATTTTTCCGTTTTCTGTTTCAATAAATGCAAATTGCTCAGCATGTCCGAAATGGGATGAAAGCTTTCCATCGCTCACAGGAACCACAAGGACTTTCGTATCTGCCAAGCTCTGTTTCCTGGCCGGGAACTCCTTTTGCCGCTGGGGCTTCAGGATCTGATCCGTCTTAGCACCCTCGATTTCAACTATCACATCAACCA
>CAZUHR010000365.1:0-3672 GCA_964620335.1 uncultured Desulfobacteraceae bacterium | reverse complement strand
ACTGAAACAACTCATGTTTTTGTGGTTTATATATGCTTTCTATACCTGTACCGATTCTACACCTGTTACCTCAGGAATATTCTGCTTTAAGATCTTTTCAATTCCCATCTTAAGGGTCATTTGAGACATAGGGCATCCTGCGCACGCCCCCTGAAGCATAACCTTTACCAGTCCGTCATCATTAACGTCCACCAATTTGACATCCCCACCATCTGCCTGGAGCGAAGGTCTTACCTTTTCCAAGGCTTTCTCTACCTTTTCTTTTAATGTCATAATAACCTCCCTAATACTCGTTTAGTTTCTGTTCATAAAACCAGTAAATAATTGCCTGATTTCAGAACGGCTTTAGATATCATATATCCGGGCGGAATACTACCCAAAAAATTCAATCACGCGCTTGTCCAGGTAGTCGCTCAAACCGGCAGAACTCCCTGGGGACCATCCCAGGCTCTCTTTCCAGACATCGTCTGATTCCATGCAAAGGTAAAGACCTAAATTGGGGTGCCACTTCTCCATATTTTCCCGCATAAACCCGTAGAGGTCCATCCGTATAGGTTTGAAATAACGCATTTTTCCATCTAATCCGGTGATAAATTCCCCGTCAAGCACAAGCGTTTTTGGGTGCCGTCTTCTAATTATTTGTTTGAGCGCAGGCATATACCTGAAAGAACCCATGCTTATCCAAATAATTCCCTTGGGATCAATATATTTGTCCAACAGATCAAGGCTCCTCAAATATTCTTGTTTCCATTGGGGATGCGGTATGAGCGGATCAAAGTGAAAACCCAAGACAAATCCCTCAGATTGGCACCGGCGTGCCGCTTCGAGCCTCTTATTCAGATTCGCTGCCCTGTGTTCCTCCCGTGCAGCAATATAGGGGCTATTCAAGGACCAGGACACGATTATCCGATCCCTGTATTTGGAACCGAGGACCCTTTCGATATTTGTTGTTTTTGTTTTAAGTTCCAGAATCGCATTCTTTCTTTCTGAAAACGCCGGAAGAAGGATATCGCTCCAGCAGGTAATGTGATCAACGGCAAGGCTGTCGGTGAACTCCCCTGTCCCCACCCTGAAAACCCGTTCGGGCTCAGAATCTATGACCTGCAAAACCGCCTCAAGTTCCTCTTTCAGATTAATAAATACTCTCAAATTGGGCTGATTAAAATAGGATTGCAAGATGCAGTAGCTGCAGTCGAGCGGGCAGTTAGTTCCAACATTGAGGATCTGATATCCGCAGCACATATACTCTTTTGTTCCCGGGCAGGGTTTAAGGAATTCGCCTTTATAAGAAATGAGATGAAGTACCTCTTTGCCCATATCCAACTGATTGCCTCTAGTCTTTGATCGAACGCCTTTTATCGATTGAACACGAACGCCGGGTAATCTCTTAAGTATCTGATTGGTAAGTGAATAGCCTGAAGCCCCGTCTTCTAACAACACTTCTTTGATGGTGAAATCAGGCATTAGAAATCTTCTCTCCAGGGGTTCCCTAAGTTGGTCAGCCCTTCTTTGTGGGAAATACGTTCTATCTTCTCTTTCAATTCTTTACCCTCCCTGAAAAACACTTCAAGCTGATAATGGGGATCTTCAAAGAACCTGGGGGATTTAATCCTCACACCAGCAGGAAGGTCTAATCCAGATACCATTTCTTTAAAAATCGATTCAGCAGTGGTCAGAGAGGGAAACCGCCTGCCTCTCAAAAACCTAAGCACTGCCCTTCCCTTTTGAGGGGTATTCAGGTTTTGATCCGAACATATCTTTTCTATTGGCCCTTTGTTTATGAGGTCGGAGACGGGTGTGCCAGCCATGTGTGAAATATCGATAATATAATCAATAAATTGTTTCTGTTGGTTGCTGTTAAGCTTTAAATTTGATATGAGGCTGCAAATGGAGGACCTTGATTCAGGGTCAACTTCTAAAAGCATTTTGGTTGCCTGCAAAGTCAGCCTTTCCAACGCCAAATTTTTTTTCATCTTTACGTCCAATTCTTCTTCAATCCTAATATAAAAACGCAGGGTCTCTTCATGGGACGGAAGATCCACCAATGGCATGTAATGCTTTATGATCTCAAAATCCGGAAGATACTCAATTAAACGGCTTAATAACATGCCTTTTTCCACTATATTAAGCCTTCTTGTAGAAAGATTTTCATGGAGGTTTAATAAGAGGCATTCCAGGGCAGACAACGTGGACTCAGGCAGAATCCTGCAGGGTATTTTGTCCCATTTCAACGCCTTGATGGCTTGAATCCTGCGATATCCGGAAATTACATCTATTTCTCCATCCGTGTTTTTTATCAATAGGGGAGTATTTACCAGGCCGATTTCTTTTATAGAGTGTATATATAGACCGGGGTCAAATCCGAAGCTCATGCAATAAGGTCCCGGGGAATCGCTGATCTTATCGGTATCTATAAGGCAGGCGGGAACCATTATTTTTTCTTGAATAGACATGATATTTCCTGAAATTTGTGTAAGTTATTTGTGGGGCAAAACACCAGGTATATTTAACGTTAAATAACACTTATAAAACACAGCTGTAAATGACATATTTATGAGAATCCTCAAAAGAAAATCTTTTTGAAGGGATGCGTTCTGAAATCACTGACAAAGAATTTGCGTTCGTTCCGAATAATGAGTATTATTGTCGCTCTTTTTAAATCAGCAGTACCGGAAACCAAGGTCTTTATGAAAAGAATTGAACGATTAATCTGCATCCTTTTTGCATTTATTTTCCTGATAACAACGGCAGGCATTGTCCTGGCTAAAGGCGCCAAAGTGGGAGTAATCTTGCCTTTGACCGGGAAACTTGCAATGCTTGGTGAGATTGAAAAAAACTCATATGCCCTGGCCTTGCAAGAGATTAATTCAGAGGGCGGCGTTAACGGCAAAGAGATAGAACTTCTGATTAAAGATACAGCTGGTAGTCCTGACGCAGGCCGCTCAGCCATCCATAAACTGATATCACAAGATAATGTTATCGTGGTTTGTGGGGGTATTTCCAGTTCAGTAGCATGGACAGTAGCTGCCTCGGCCCAGGAACATAAAATACCTTTTGTTGTAAATAGTGCATCTGCAGACAAAATCACAGAGCAGGGCTGGCAGTATATCTTTAGAATTAACCCGCCTGTTAGCGAATACCCACAGGCAATGGCTTCCTTCCTGAATAAAATAGCCCGTGTCAGAACAGCTTCAGTTATTTACGAAAACACACCTTTTGGCCTGTTCGGTGTAAAAAAGATTATGCAGCTCGGCAAAAAATTAACTATAAACTTAGTTATGAAGGAAGGCTACGAGCCAGCAGCCCTTGATTTCAGACCACTGCTTGCCAAAATCGAAGCAAAGAATCCGGATCTCGTATATATTATTTCAAATGTAATGGACGCAGCCTTACTCTTGCGACAGGCTAAAGATATGAATCTGATCCCCGGACTTTTAGTGGGATTTTCTTATGGATTCACTTCAACTGAATTTCTGGAGATAGCCGGAGATGCTTCAAATTATGTCTGTTCCCCCACCCTCTGGACCCCGTCTGTTCCCTATCCTGGGGCTAAAAAATATTATAACAACTATGTAGCGATGTATAATTCGCCTACTGACTACCACGGCGCACAGGCTTATGCGGCTATGTATGTAATTGCAGATGCCCTGAAAAGGGCCCAGTCCCTAGCAA
>CAZUHR010000364.1:0-3676 GCA_964620335.1 uncultured Desulfobacteraceae bacterium | reverse complement strand
TATTCGACCTGTTCAGCTCACGAATGATCCAAAAAACAAAGAAAATTTCCAACTTTGACCTTTTTGTTGCTGCTTGCCATCTGAGTAAATTACCCAGCCTTTTAAGCGATAATTTAATTGAGCGTATAAGCAGCGATCATAGCGCCATGAGCCGGTTCTATCGTTGATAGACAAGGCACAAAATAAACTTTGCTATGTGCCTCCTCCACAATAAGTCAGCTTTTAACATCCACCATCTCATCTCAACTGCCTTGGCAACCACTCTCTTTACGATCATCGATATGGGGTTAATGTTTTCCCACCTTCGAACATAGGTGTATCTTGCATTAAGCCGCGGGCTTCGCGGAAAAATCCGCATTATTTAGTGAAAGATGAACATTTACTATTACTTTTGCCTTGACATAACATAGCTTTTAAGAAAATGTTTTTGACTGAATGAATTAATTGTATTCCGTTCAATAACCTCGAAACCGTTATCAAATAAAGCCTCATGTTTAACACAAAAAGCGATTAAATTTACATATTTTTGTAAATCATTTAATATTTCAACTAAGTTTATCTCTTTATGGTCAGTTCCAAGGATTACCAAATGCACCTGCCCTCTCAATTGGCCCTGAATTTCCATGGCCGCAAATCTGAAAAAAGCAGCTCATTTGAGATGCCAATTGACCAATCTTTCCCTGAAGAAGAAGCCAATAAATTAGCGGCCCTTGAATCCTACAACAAGCACCTATATAGGCCAAATACCTACTTGCATAAGTGGTGGGCGCGACGTTCAGGAACGACTTTTAGGTACATCCTCAAACAACTTGTTCGGAATCCGGACAAGCGCAATTTTTATGAGGGTGGAGGGTTGGAAGGCAAGGTAATCCTCGATCCAATGATGGGAGGTGGGACTACACTCCACGAGGCCATTCGAATGGGCGCAAACGCCATTGGGCTGGATATTGACCCTATCCCAGTGCTCCAGACAAGAGCCAGCCTTACTCAGTCTCATCTTCATCACAAGGAGCAAGTCTTTGAGCAGTTTTTCAATGAGTTAAAAAGCAAGCTTAGCCCTTTCTATTTAACAAAGTGCCCTATGTGCGGAAGAATGAGTGAAACGCAATTCCTTCTGTACGGATTGCGTAGAAGATGCACCTGCAGGGAGGTCATCTTTGTTGACAGTCTTTTATTACGAAAGGGTAATGACCACGATATCCACATTTGCCCTTTATGCCATGACATCTTTACCGGCAAAGCTCATACTTGCCTGAGACAGGCAAGCGCTACGCTAATACAAAAAGGCACCCGGAACTGCGACAAGTGTAATAATAAATTTGCTGATATTTTGAACGAGCCGTTTTCAGAGCGTTACGTCCCTTTGGTAGTTGCTGGAACATGTATCAAACATAACGCATTTTTTAAATCAATAGATACTAACGATCTCGCCCCCCTGAATGAAGCTCGTGCTCAGGCCAATAATCTGGATTTAGGAGATCCCAAAAATTTTCTTGTCCTCGAAGGCCCCAAATCAAAAGATCTCCTTCGCAGAGGTATTAATAACTTTAGAGACCTGTTCGGTCCCCGGCAGTTACTTTATCTCAAAACCTCAATGGATTTCTTGATGGGGCTGCCTCATGAAGACCGCCTATGGTTGGCCCTTTTAATCTCAACCTCTTTAGAGTTTAATTCACTTTTATGTGGTTACAAGGGGAGTGATATCCGACGCCCCGGAGCAATTCGTCATGTGTTTTCCCATCATGCCTATTCTTTCCCCTATACGGCCCTGGAGAACAATCCTATCTTCTCTGGCAACACATCTGGCACAATGAATCGGCTTTTTCATGACCGTATCATCAGAGCTGGACAATGGGCTGTGGAACCAATTGAAACCATTGTCCTCGATGATCGCCGTGTCAAAATGGGTATTAGAGGGGAGATAGACGCTGGAGAACCAGTGGCTGACTGGAAATCCTTGAAAGGCGGACAACGAAAATTTCTTATACTCCAAGGAGATACAGCATCCGCTGATTTTCCTGAGCAAATAGCCGATTTCGTTGTTACAGACCCGCCCTATTACGACAATGTTCAATACAGTGATCTATCAAATTTCTTTCGGGTGTGGTTACGCAAATTTTTACCTTTTGATGCAGATTGGCATTATGACCATATAGACTCGGCAGTATCCGAAGGGAGCACTTCCGATGGTCGTAAATATGGCGAGGTTCTTAGTGAGATTTGGAAAAACTGCTTTCGCGCATTAAATAAAAAACATGGCCGGCTCATCTTTACTTTCCATCACTGGAAACCAGAGGCCTGGGCCGAATTGTCATTATCGTTAAAAAGTGCTGGTTTTTTATTGATTAATCGCTACATTGTATTTTCCGAAAACCCTATTTCTGTTCACATTATGGGCCTCAACTCACTTAAGCACGATACCATCCTTGTCCTGAAACCAAAATCAACCAAAGTGGGTCCCCCTAAATGGCCCAAATTGTCTCAAATTAATACGGCAGACAGTTACACATTTTGCCGTGATTGTGGATCCGCATTAGGCTGGTTCCTTGAATCTAATATGGACCAAAAACATATCCACCTAGAGTGGAAACGGCTGATCGGAGGAAATGACAGTGGCAAAACATCCGTCTGAGATATTTGGATACCCCTTTTTTACAAATTCAGATCAAGCCAAAAAAGACCGCAAAAAGTATCGATGTCCCTTCATAGGTGAGAAGTGCAATAAACAGAGTCGTCTCATCAGGTATCCGATGGGTGTATGTTCTGTCCGCTATGCGGATGATATAATAGCGCTATGCCCCCGGAGATTCCTTCAAGAAAATACCGTTTTTAAGAACATCGCTGATCACTATTTCAAGACGAGAAATGATCTGGTCGTTTTCAGTGAAATCAGTCTCTCTCAAACCGGAACATTCGATTACGTAATGGTTAAACACAAGCCCTTTAGCAGCGATATTGAAGATTTCGTTGTTATTGAATTTCAGACTGGTCAAACCACAGGCACGGGAAATTTGGTTCAGGCCCTGAAAGATTTTATGAAAGGAGAAGATATAGAAGGTAAAAGTTATAGATTTGGGCTAAATCTCGCTGACATCTGGAAGCGGTCGTTTACCCAGATTCTCGATAAGGGTATAGTTCTGGAAAACTGGGGACATAAGATATATTGGGTGGTCCAAGAACCGGTCTACCGGGATTTTGTGAACAGGTATAACCTTGATCATATGACTTATGATGATGGGCATACTACAGTCTTTTTGATATGTGATCTGAAGGAGGACACCGATAAATATGAATTATTTCAAACAAAAATTGAATCATCCACTATTAGTGATCTGTTCAAAGCATTTCGCAATAACCCGAATATCCCATCTAAAGACACTTTCATCAATAGACTCGAAATCAAATTAAAAGCCAAAATGGCATTGAAGTTAGAGCTTGGGTAGAACCTTTCAGGCTAAGGCATCGAATTCAACTATATCATATCCTACATTGAAAGATTCATTAGAATCCTCGGATCAATATCGTTGAAACTACTATCCATTAATGTGGCCATTCTTTTAAACCTCTGTGTTGTCTAGCCGATCATAAATAGAATGCAAATTGTGTTATTCCATCTTTGTTCATTGATTACTCATCAAAAAGCTGTTAAAGGAATGCTTGGTGCGATAATGGTGCC
>CAZUHR010000363.1:0-3684 GCA_964620335.1 uncultured Desulfobacteraceae bacterium | reverse complement strand
AGGATGACTACCCGTGGCAGAGGACAAGAAACCTGGCTCAACTGGCCGGAGCGGCGGTTTTAGCTGGTTATCTTACAGATAAAAGTGTGATACACGTTCATGTTCACTTTGCTTTCGGCGCGGCTTCAGTGGCACTCTTACTCAAAACCCTGACAGGAATTCCTTACAGTCTGACAATCCACGGTTCTGATGTTCTTTTGCCCCGGCCTTTGACCGAAGAGAAGCTGAAACAGGCAAAATTTGTTGTCTCAAACTGCCAGTTTCATATTAATAATCTGCGAAAACGTTTTCCTTCACTTGATAAGCAGCGTTTTTATGTTATCCGAATTGGGCTGGATTTGCAGGCCAAACCGTGGTCTCAAATGAAACCATATGAGAAAGATCCAGACCTGCATATCCTCAATATAGCAAGGCTGGAACGGGTCAAGGCCCAGGATATACTCATCCGTGCCTGTGCGAGGCTTCAAAATATGGGCGTCGGTTTCCATTGTCGCATTGTGGGAGATGGGCCACGAAAAAAGGAATTGGAAAAGCTCATTAAACAATCATCTCTTGAAGACAAAGTTGAGCTTTTAGGACCGCGCTTTCAAGATGAGATAATAAAACTTTACGGGTGGTCTCACGTTCTTGTTCTTTCCTCTTTAAGCGAGGGAACACCTATGACAGTCATCGAAGCCATGGCCCAGGCACGCCCTGTCATTGTCCCTAATATTACAGCCCTTCCTGAAATGGTGGTTGAAGGCAAAACCGGATATCTTTTTAAAAAGGCTTCTCATGAAGATCTGGCAATTAAGCTGAGAAGCCTTGCCGGCAAACCCGAGCTGATAAGGCGACTTGGAATTGAGGGTCGAAAAAAGGCCGAAGAGCTTTTTGATCTGACCGTCAATGCAAGGCATTTGATGGCAGTTTTTGACAGGGAAATACCGGAATTGAGATTAAGTTGTGGAGGGGAAATCAACCATGAATAAATATGCGATTATCACCCCGGCCTATAACGAGGCTGAATTCCTGCCCCAGGTCATAGAATCCATACTCAATCAAAACGAAAAACCACTTAAATGGATTATTGTCGATGATAGGTCAACGGACAACACCTGGACTTTGATAAATTATGCGGCAAAAATGCATCCCATTATTAAACCAGTTCAACTTTCCGGATCCAAGGAACGGCGCGTAGGCGCAAACGTTGTTCATGTCTTTGAGGCCGGGTTGAAAAGACTATCCGAGAAAGTAGACTTTCTAGTTAAGATGGATGCTGATTGCATCCTACCGTCAGACTATTTTGCAAGAATCACCCAGTATTTCAAAAATGATCCGGCTTTGGGCATGGCATCAGGCAAGACCTATATACAACAGGCTAATGAATGGGTTCTCGAACGAATACCCGATACTCACGTTTCAGGGGCCTGCAAGAGCTATAGGTCTGAGTGCTTCACGGAAATTGGAGGTCTCATACCTCTTTTGGGATGGGATATTCTGGACGGGGCCAAGGCCAGAATGAAGGGATGGAAGACGCTGTCCTTTAGGGATCTGCCAATCTATCACCTAAGACAGTCCAGTTCTGCCAGAGGCATCTTTAGGGGCCGCATGAGAACAGGACGTGCCATGTATACTATCAGGGCACATCCCCTGTTTGTCTTGGGCAAGTCTGTCTTTCGCGGCGTAGAAAAACCGTACCTGACCAGTCTTTTGATTCCCATAGGATACCTTGCATCCTTTTTAACCAAACCCCAACGCCTGGAGGAGCTGGAACTGGTAAATTTTTTGAGACGTGAGCAGATATCTCGGCTCATGGGCAAGACACGCGATCAGGAGGAATGGCTACCCAGACGTCTCGATGCTTGACGTGAAATGTGCTGTTAATGCAACTCATTATTTTGTGAGGTAAAATTGTGAGCGGCTTTGCTAACTTTGAACGTACCTTCGCCAGGGGCTTGGAAAGATTTCCCAGGCTGAGGAAACATATCAAGGAAATATACAAACGGTCTATTTACACGATCTATCGTGAAAAAGGATTCCAATATGAACTCCACCCACGGGTGGATTTGGTGACGCCTGAAAGCTGGGCCGGATTGAAGGAATCTGAGGGTGAGTTGTTTTTTGGCTATTATGATAAAACACCCTGGTCCTCAGATATGAAATTGGCCGTATTTCATAGGTGGCATAGCCATTCGATGGCTGTGATGGTTATCGATCACATGTCTCAAAGGCGGCATTTTGTTGGCCAGACACAAGCATGGAATTGGCAGCAGGGGGCTATGGCACAGTGGGTTTTTTTTAAAGGTAAAAACAATTTGATAATCTTTAATGATCTGGCTAACGGCATTTTAGGAGGCAGGATAGTGAACATACTCGGACAAATGAACCGTTTTATCCCGTGGCCCGTGCAAACCCTGCATCCCGGGGGCCAAGAAGCCCTGACCATCAACTACAAGCGCCTGCAGAGACTTCGTCCCGACTATGGTTATCGAGCTCAGGTAAAAAATTTCTCCCCGAATCAACCTCTTGATCAGGACGGTATCTGGCGTATAGACCTAAATAATGGCTCGGGAATGTTGATAGTTACTTTGGCTGAACTGGCGGCTCGCAGACCAGTTCCCGAAATGGAAGGAGCCGAGCATAAAGTCAATCATCTTATTTACTCTCCCGCTGGAAATAACTTCCTGTTCTTACACAGATATCTCGGTTCCAGGGGCAAATTTTCCAGATTATATGTGGCAAGGGCTGACGGGAGCGAGTTGCGGCTTCTTATGGAGGCGCGGATGGTCAGTCATTACCACTGGAGAGACGAAGATCACATCCTGGTGTGGGGACGTACTGTGGAGAGTGTTGATCGGTATTACCTTGTAGATGTGAACACTGGTGAACGTGAAATCGTCGGCCCCGGAGTATTAGATAGGTATGGGGATGGTCACTGCTCGTTTTCCCGGGACGGCAGATGGATTTTGACGGACACATATCCTGATAGGGCCCGCCAGCAACGGCTACTCCTATTTGACATTCAATCGAGTAACATGATTACGGTGGGCCGATTCTTTTCACCGTGGAATTACACCGGCATCTTTCGCTGTGATCTGCATCCACGCTTTTCTCCGGACGGCAAATGGATTTCCATTGATTCCGCGCATAACGGCAGGCGCAGAACATACTTCATTGACTTAAGAGGTCTTTCTGGTGAAATCTGACAAAATCCCTAAAGGTATTGGGATTTTCTTAGCCTGAAATGTATGATAAAATTTATATGAAAAAGACATAAAATGGAAACAGTCAGCATTTTGGGGATAAAAATCACCTCTGCCGAGATGCAGGAGATTCACAATAAGATTAGCAGATTAATTGACAAAGAGGGCCAGAGCTTCATCCTCTCGGGCAATATCCACGGCCTCAATATGGCCAAAAAATACAGATGGCTGGCCAATTTTTACAACCGGTCTGATCTGGTCAGGGTGGATGGAGTCGGTGTGGTTTTGGGCGCAAGATTGCTTGGAAACCAAATATGCAGTCGAATAACCTGGGCCGACTGGGGCTGGCATCTGGCCGAGTATTTGGCACAAAAGGGCCACAGCCTATATCTCTTGGGTGGCCCAGTCGGGATCGCTGACAGGGCAGCCGAAATGCTCAAGAACCATGCACCCGGCCTTAAGCTCCTGGGCACTCATCACGGCTATTTCGAAAAAAAAGGGC
>CAZUHR010000362.1:0-3693 GCA_964620335.1 uncultured Desulfobacteraceae bacterium | reverse complement strand
CATAAGTAAGCATCTTGACAATTAGGAACAAGTAATCTTCGAAATCCTCCATCTTTGGGCGCTGGCCGGTATTAACGATGTCTTCAAGGACTAAAGGATGCAAGCCAAATCCATCCCCGAGTTTTTGGATTAGGTCGACCTCATGAAGACCGTCAATATTGACCCATGTCATAGCAGGTGAGTCCTTGTAAGGAAAACATTCATCTACAGAAGCCAGTTCTCTCTCTTCAATGCCGGCCTCATCGTAATCAATGACACGTATTCGTGTCTTCTCGATCTTCTTTTCACCCACATGGACGAGGGACCCTGGAGGGAGACCTGATTTTTTCGAAATTCTCTTTATGAATCTGAGCATTTTGATTCACCTCGACGATTGGTGTAATGTATTTATATTACAATACCGTCCAACTAATTTCAATGTGTTTATATTTGCAAGGATTAGTAGATTTGAAATAGTGTAGTTGGGATGAGGTCCGACCGCGTTAGGTTTGTTATTCAATTAAAAATGCTGTTTGAGGACCATTATGCACAACTGGTGGGTCTATACTATCGAGTAAAAAGGAAATTTTTAAGCCCGGGCTCGGGCTTTCCCCTGCCCGGGCAAACCGGTTTTTTAATACATATCCTCCGGGGGCATCTGCGGCATAGCCGGTTTCTTTTCCTCAGGCTTTTCAGCCACCATTGCCTCGGTGGTCATGAGAAGCCCCGCCACAGACGCTGCGTTCTGAAGGGCAAACCGGGTGACCTTGGTGGGATCGATAATCCCGGCTTTGACCAGGTCTTCATACTCGCCGGTTTCCGCGTTGAATCCGAAATTCCCTTTTCCGTCCATGACCTTCTGAACCACGACAGATCCTTCAAAACCTGCATTGTTGGCAATCTGCCTGACAGGCTCCTCAAGGGCGCGCTTGATAAGATTGACGCCCGACTGCTCTTCGCCTTTCAGGCTGAGCTTTTCGAGTGCCTTTACCGCACGGACCAGGGCAACGCCGCCTCCTGGAACAATGCCTTCCTCAACTGCCGCCCGTGTAGCATTGAGGGCATCTTCAACCCTGGCCTTTTTCTCCTTCATTTCAGCCTCAGTAGCCGCACCCACGTTGATAACGGCTACACCGCCTATAAGCTTAGCCAGTCGCTCCTGGAGTTTTTCACGGTCATAGTCGCTTGTCGTGTCTTCTATCTGCGCCCTTATCTGCTTGACACGACCTTCAAGTGCACCCCTGGACCCGCCTCCGTCCACGATGGTGGTGTTGTCCTTATCAACGGTAATTTTCTTGGCCGTACCCAGGTCATTCAGTGTCACATTTTCCAGCTTGAGTCCCAGGTCTTCGCTTATGACCTGACCGCCCGTCATAACAGCAATGTCTCCAAGCATGGCCTTGCGCCGATCCCCAAATCCGGGTGCCTTGACAGCGGCACAATGGAGAGTCCCTCGAATCTTGTTTACAACCAGGGTGGCCAAGGCTTCGCCTTCCACATCCTCTGCTACGATAAGGAGAGGTTTGCCTGATTTAGCGATTTGCTCCAGCAGGGGCACCAAATCCTTCATGTTGCTGATCTTTTTCTCATTGAGCAAGATGTAAGGCTCTTCAAGGTGTGCCTCCATTTTCTCCGGATCCGTTACAAAATAGGCGCTCAAGTAACCGCGATCAAACTGCATGCCCTCCACGATTTCCAGGGTGGTCTCCATGCTCTTGGCCTCTTCGACCGTGATGACGCCTTCCTTGCCTACCTTCTCCATGGCCTCGGCAATAATGTTGCCTATTGTACGATCATTATTGGCAGAGACAGTACCCACCTGGGCTATCTCCATCTTGTCCTTAGTGGGTTTTGAGATTTTCTTCAACTCGTCCACGATTTTTTCAACGGCCTTTTCAATACCTCGCTTAATTGACATGGGGTTGGAGCCTGCTGCAACCAGTTTAGAACCCTCTCTATAGATGGCCTGGGCCAGGATTGTGGCCGTTGTGGTGCCGTCGCCTGCAACATCAGATGTCTTGGAGGCCACTTCCTTGACCATCTGAGCCCCCATGTTCTCGAACTTGTCTTCCAGCTCGATTTCTTTTGCCACGGTCACACCGTCTTTTGTGGTGGTGGGTGAGCCCCAAGATTTTTCAAGAAGCACGTTACGGCCTTTGGGGCCGAGGGTGACTTTCACGGCATTAGCCAGGACATCCACTCCTTTCATCATCTTTTCCCGCGCCTGGGCGCTGTACTTGATCTCTTTCTTAGCCATTGCTCAATACCTCCCTAAATTACTTCTCGATAATCCCGAGGATGTCATCCTCTCCCATGATGAGATGTTCCACACCATCAATCTTGGTGTCTGTTCCCGAATACTTGCCGAACAACACGCGGTCATTTTTTTTCACCTCAAGAGGAATTCGCTTCCCGTCATCGTCCAGTTTCCCGGGTCCGACAGCCACAACTTTTCCTTCTTGGGGCTTCTCTTTGGCGGTATCCGGGATGATGATCCCCCCAGAGGTCTTCTCCTCTTCATCGATCCTTAGAACCAGCACCCTGTCATTTAAAGGCCTAATCTTCATCTCTTAAATCCTCCTCTCTAAAAATGAAAAAATTAAAAAAACAAGCTTTTTAGAATTATTGATTTGTTACGAAAAAGGATGACACGCATATGGTTAAAGCCAGCTAACTATTTGAAATTATATAGTTAATTTAATTCAGAAAAAATATAATCATTCGGAAAGAATTGTCAAGAATGCTTTGATTTTTTTTAGGGGTAGAGTTGAGATAACGGCATGGAGCAACCAAATGGAAGAATTCTTGAAATTTAGAATAATCAGGGGGTAGTTTAAATTGTGAAACAGGTGGTTTCACAATTCGATTTTATATTTCTCATTTTGCTCCTTTTTAGCTTGACAACACTCCAAATTTACCGTACATCTTTGGAGCTATGTTTAGAAGAGAGATAAATCCCGTTAAATCAAAAAGCTATTTTCTCTTTGGCCCACGTCAGACAGGCAAAAGCACCTTTGTCAAATCTCTGACCAGCCGCAAAGACCTTTACATCGATCTGCTGCCCCAGAGGAATTTCTTAAACTACGCAAAGAACCCCGGAAGGGTACGCGAAGAGATTCTGGCCCACCTAAAAAAATATGAAGATCCATTGTGCATCATTGATGAAATCCAGAAGATTCCCGCCCTGTTAGATGAAATTCATGAATTAATTGAATCAAAAGGAATAAGGTTTATCCTGACAGGTTCCAGTGCTCGAAAATTGCGTAGAGGAGGCGCGAATCTTTTAGCTGGCAGGGCATATACCTACCATCTCTTTCCTTTGACTTTTTCTGAACTCGGGGGCCGGTTTGATCTTGATAAGGCCCTTAAAATAGGAACGCTTCCTGTATTGTGGCGATCTCGTGAAGAGGACTCACAGGAGTTTTTGAGATCTTATACAGAAACCTATCTAAAAGAAGAAATTGCAGCCGAGGGGTTGGTACGCAACATTGGACCTTTTGCGCAGTTTCTGGATATTGCTGCGGTAAATGACGGCGAAACCGTTAATTTCAATAATATTGCAAGAGAATGCTCCGTGTCGGTAAAAACGGCTAAAGAATATTACCAGATTCTCGAAGATACATTCCTGGCCTTTAGACTACCCGCCTGGACCAAAAGTGAACGAAGGAGGCTGGTTTCTCACCCCCGTTACTATTTTTTTGATACCGGGGTAAC
>CAZUHR010000361.1:0-3697 GCA_964620335.1 uncultured Desulfobacteraceae bacterium | reverse complement strand
GCGGGCTGGACCCATCCATGCTATTTATGACATGCAAGGAGATTGCGCACTATTTCTTTGAGAGCCCGGAACTTCAAATTTTAACCTTGAGAGGGTTTCTGACCTCGTGCGGCCTTTATCCCGATGATGTGCCGGGACTTATGTATATCTTTGCGACCCTCCACCTGACGCTCGGGTGGGAGACGGCATCTATTGCCAAAGGTGCAACACAGGCAATCACGGATGCGTTGGTTTCAGCAGGGAAGAAACTGGGCGTTGAATACTTCATCAATTCTGAAGTGGATAAAGTAATTATTGAAAACGGAAAGGCCAAAGGCCTCAAGCTATTGGATGGCACCGAGATTGAGGCCAGGAAATTGGTAGTATCGGATAATGCCAGTCCTCAGCTTTTCCTTCGCCTGATCGGAGAAGATCATCTGACCACCCAAATGAAGCGCAAGGTGGATACGTATTTTTTTGATCGCGCGCAACTTTTCTGGGGACCCATAGGTCTGCATGAACTTCCCCAATATAAAGCGGCAAAGGACAACCCGGATGTCAATGCAACGCCCCGTACTTATTGGGCGCCTAAGGATCTGGCATTCATAGAAGATAAATATATGCATGAAATTTTTCTGTTGGGCATGCCTTCAAAGATTTTCTGTTTGACGGCGCCTGACAGTATCTGGGATCCAACGCGAGTGCCGGAAGGGAAACATACGGTGCTTATAGAGGATTTTACCGCTCCCGCCCGGTTTTTCTCAAGGAAGGAGTGGCGCCAACTGCATGATGAATTTATCGATGCCATGTTCGAACAATGGCGGAAATACGCCCCCAATATGACCAAAGATAATCTCATCGGAGAACGTGTCACGACGCCCATCGATATACAGGATACGCATCTGGATATGAGGGAAGGGGGCTGGTGCGAAGGCAACCAAGGCGGATCTCAAAGCGGCCGTTTCAGAGGACTGCCTGGAGGTTATCGGACATTTATCAAGGGTCTTTATATGTGTTCTTCAGGCGTACCCGGGGGCGCGGGTATCGCACGGAGCTCCAGTTATAATTGTTACCAGGTGATCGCTGAAGACCTGGGGCTGCGGAAGCCGGAATATTAATGAGCTGTAGGCAACCCTCCCGCTTATAAGCGGGAGGGGTTCACAAAGTTTGACGTTTCCGGGAATACAAAAGAAGCTCCTTAAAAAATGTGAACTGCTTAAAATATAGATAAACTCTTAGACGAATATTACGAAGCGCTCGGGTATATTAAAGAAGGAGTCCCCATGATTGAAAAGCTCAAAGAGTTGGGAATGGAAGATGTCATAGAAAATATTATGAATTCTTTACGTTGCAAAAGAAAGGGGGTGGAAATGATCACTAAAAGTCCTTAGTCTACTGAGTAATGGAGGCTGAGTTATACGATTCCATATTTGTCCATACTATTTTTTCTCATGTTCAATTTTTGAGCCATCGATCCTGTATCCTCGATCTGTTAAACCCATCATATGGCGTCGCTAAACTTCCTTTAGAGCAGCTATCCATGTCGGAAGTCTTTATTAAAAGACATGCTTTTGAAGTATGGCTAAAGGCGGAAGGCAGGGCAGCCCATCAATGGAAGCCCTTATTTCATCAAAAACCACTAAAAAGGAGGGGAAAAGATGAAAATGTATGATGTAGTGCCGGGGTTCGAGTTCGACGAGAAGGTAGACCTTGAAAAATCACCAGCTTGGTTTTTGGATGCCACCCACTCCGTGCCTCCCTGGACCCCCATGTTCGGATGGTTCTGGATTAACTTCTGCCGTCATGGGATGCAGTATGGGGCCGAGAAACTGAGCCTGCCTACGGTCAAGGGCTGGGATTGGAGATTTAAGGACGGAGGCGGGTATCTCACCCTTAACCTTGTTATGGATGAAGCGGAGCGGAAGGAACGTGAAGGAAAGTTCCGGGAAGCCATTCAACCCTTCATAGAGGATTTCGACAGTCTATGGGGAGGATATGTTGATGAGATGATGGGTCTTTACAATGCATTAAAGGCCTGCGACGTAGATACTGCCAGCAACACCGATCTTCTCGCGAACTTCGAGGGCACCATAAACGTATGCAGGCGCATGTGGGAGGTTCACATGCACATGATGTACGGTGTCTACACTGCCTTCATCCTCTTTGAGAATGTATGCAAGGATACCCTTGGTATAGACGACACCCATCCCACCTTTCACGATCTCTTGAGGGGTTTTGACAATAAGGTATTCGAGGTGGACAGGGAACTCTGGAAATTCTCCAAAAAGGCCGGGGAAATGGGTATCGCCGATATCATTCTCAACAGCAAGGCGGAGGACGCCCTCGCCGAGCTCAGGGGAAATGAGGCAGGCAAGAAATGGCTTGAAGAGCTTCAGATCCTCCTTGATGAGGACGGATGGCGCATGCAGCGCATGAGCGAGATAAACTTGCCTACCTGGGTGGAGGACCCCACACCGGTCATAGCAAGCGTTAAGTTCTTCCTGAAGCAGGGGGGGGATTTTGACCTGGATGTGGAGAGGGAGGCCCTGGCCCAAAAGCGCGAGGAGGCCACAAAAGAAGTTCTGGAGAAGGTCCCGGAAGACCAAAAGGGCTGGTTCACGACGCTTCTCGGGCTTGCCCAGAGGACAGGCTCCTTCAGCGAAGAACACAACCACTACCTGGATCTCTATACCCATGCCCTCATGCGAAGGTCGTGCCTTGGGATAGGGAGGAGGCTCGTAGCGGCTGGAGTGATTGACGATCCTGAGGATACCCTCTTTCTCATGCCCGACGAGATCAGGGCGGTAACCATTGTTCCAGAGGGGTTCAATTACAGACATATTGTGGAGAGAAGACAAAAAGAGTGGGAGGGCTGGTGCAGCAAAGAGAACCCGCCCGCCATTCTCAAAGAGGGCTTTACCATGGATGATGCCATGGGGGTCCTCGTGCAGTCTAATGATCCTATCGCCCTCAAGGTCGTGGTGGGCTCTATGCCTGTTCCCAAGCCGGAATTGAATGCAGACCTTTACGGCATATGTGGTTCGGGAGGAGTTGCAGAGGGTCCGGCCAGGGTAATCATGGAGGAGTCTCAGCTAGATGAGGTGCAGAAGGGGGATATACTGGTGGCCGTATCGACGGCTCCAACTTGGACCCCAGTCTTCGGCCTTCTTAGTGGTGTTGTGGTTGACAGGGGAGCGAGTCTCTCACATTCGGCCATTGTGAGTAGGGAGTACGGAATCCCCTGCGTTATCAATGTTTTTGAGGGAACCGCTAAAATAAAAACGGGCCAGCGAATAAAGGTTGATGGTGACCAGGGCGTAGTATTCATCCTGGATAAGTAAGCACAAGTTATAAAATTGCTTCGCAATTTTATGAAAGGCGGCTACGCCGCTCTAAAAAAATGGAACTCCTATAAAAAAGAATCCAGGCCAAAGAGCATGGCTTTGAGTTGCTTCCGTAGGGATAACGGCATCCGTTCCTCTCTGATGTTCTTGAGGAATGGAGCCTCTGTCCACCATTAATGGAAGTGACTCAATCAGTCATGCGGTCCCGGGGTATGGCCAGGAGGCATATGGCATGTCGTCTCAATTTCAGTATATTCTCTGGTTTGAAGAATGCAACAAAAGCGCTCTTCCCATTGTAGGAGGAAAGAATGCAAACTTAGGGGAGATGGTGAATGCGGGAATAAGAGTCCCTCCGGGATTTGCAGTAACGAGCA
>CAZUHR010000360.1:0-3703 GCA_964620335.1 uncultured Desulfobacteraceae bacterium | reverse complement strand
CTGATTTCCGAACATCTTTATCCCGAGCTCACTCCAAATTTTCCAGTCTTCCTTGACTTCACCAGGCGGTTCAATAACGGGCTCAGTCCTTAGAATCCTTGGTATCTGAGCTGCGACGTGATAATCAACAAGTATTTTCCTTTCCAAGAAAGTGGATATCGGCAAAAATAGATTAGCCCTCTCAGCAGTATCGGTCATAAACATATCGATAACGACGAGAAGATCGAGCTTAGACAATGCCTCTTTGACTTTCTTGGAATTTGGCCAGGTTATGGCTGGATTTCCCCCTTGAACGATCAGGGCTTTAACAGGATATGGGTTCCCTGTGATTATGGCATCTGTGACCGTAGTAGACGATGGATAGCCTACAAACCTATCGTATATAGGATATTTCGCAGAGATTGAGTCCTCCTCAGATGGTCGGGTTATTCCTTCTACGTTAAGCTTGGCAAATTTAGGTGCCGGGCAAATGCGGTTCCCGCCGCTCACATCCAAGTCCCCGGTAATGGCTATAAGGGTGGCAATAGCTCTGCCCGCTTGGACCCCGTTAATGGAGTGATCCACTGAGATATATTGGAATATAGCCGCCGGCTTTGTAGTGGCATAGGTCCTTGCAATATCCTTTATCATATCCGAAGGCACCCAGGTGATTTCAGCGACCTTCTCCGGTGTATATTCTTTGATATGGTCAATCAACCGCTGGAAGCCTACGGTCCATTTATCCACAAAATCCTTGTCGTATAATTGCTCATTAATAATCACATTTAGCATGCCAAGAGCTAACGCACAATCTGTATTCGGCCTTATCTGTGCATGGATGTCCGCCTTTTCAGCTGTTTTTGTTCTCCTTGGATCAATAACTATTAACTTTGCCCCCCTCTTTTTTGCCTCGTCTATCCTCCTGGCTGCGAGGTGGTTTGTTGCCTCGGGATTTCTTCCCCAATTAATTATACATCTTGAATTGGGGAAATCAGTCATCAATTCAGGTTTACCGTAATCCAGAGTCAGGCCGTGAGCTACTACGTGAGCACGGTGGCAATAAGAACCTCCCGTTGTCAGGTTAGGGGTGCCGTATATATCGCACCACCGCCTAATTAATGCCCTTAAATCGTGAAGACCGGCGAAGGTAATTCCGGAGAAAATAACTACTGATTTCTCCCCATATTCCTCCTTTATTGAAAATAACTTCTCCGAAAAGAATTCGAGGGCCTCATCCCAAGAGACCTCCCTCCACTTACCATTGATCTTTTTCATGGGCTGGGTAACTCTTTTCGGTGAATAAACCCACTCTATTATGCCTTCAGCCTTGACGCATAAAGGTTTTAGCGGGTGCTCCGGCATTGACTCAATCTTCGTTATCCTGCCATCTTGCACGTGCACATCTAATCCGCAACGTACATTGCACATATTACAAACTGTTTTTTTTATCACACCATTCTTTTTCAAATCACTACCCATTACGCGGCCTCCCTTGCAAACTTATAATATTGTAGCCTAAAAATAATCTATTACCATGCATTCTCCGTTTTTCTGCCCCTGCCATTGCAAAATAGTCTTTCCCTACTTACCGGCCCCTCCTCCTTTATTAAGATCTAAAAGCCGGAAACGTAAAGGGGATAGATAAAGCCTTTTATTTCCAAACATCCCCCATTTCCATCCTTTTGCCATAGCCAAACAGGTTGTCCATCCATAGGTAAATGCTATCGAATTGGGGAAGATTCCTTACATGCCATCTGACAAAGCTGTGAAACCATGTGTTTGGTTTGTTGAATACGCAGACCCTGATGCAGTTGGCACAATCACCATTATTTTTGACCCAGAACTGAAAGCATCTTTCAGGATTAATATACCATTTATAGATCCCGTGGTTATTGGACAAGGTAAGTCCTTCATTAGTTGGATCATCAAAGCTGATGGACTGTCCGGGACATGCCTTAGCACACTTTCCGCAAACTTCGCACATCTTCCTGACGCCGATTTCAATGGGTTTATCCGGAACCAGAGGCAAATTTGTGAGCACTTTGCTAATCCGGACCCGGGGGCCGAACCAGGGCGTGATTAATAGGCCGTTGCGACCGATTTCGCCGAGACCGGCATCAATGGCCATGGGGATGCTAAGAGCCGTATCATTACCACATGGGATGGCGTTGTAGCCTAAATCACGAATAAAGTGAGCCACTGATGAGGCCGCAAGGGCCATCATTGAGTAACCCTTGCCGCCTGCTGCAAACTCACCGTATGCAGGAGCCGTTCTAATCAAGGTATAATCCATCTCATGAACCATGACAATTGCATATTTAAAATCATCGGAAATATCATCTATTACGGCATGTTTGAGTGTTCGGGGATCAAATCGATGGGAGTAAAGCCAACGTCGATCCAGCTTGCAAATCCCGACCGCTGACGCTCCCATGTATATTGCAGCCTTTTTGACGATCCGGTTCATCTCACCCGGGTCGGAAACATCCCACTTTTCTGTCATTGGGATACGGTCTCTCTCGGCAATCTTTGATCGATCCGGAAACCATTCATAGAGACCCTCATTACCTACCATGTTTCCAAATCCCCACCACCGTTCTAAATACCATGAACCCATAGCGAAAGCCCAGTCCAGCAGGGTATAGCCTTCCTTATCTTTAAACCCATGCACCCCGTAATGCTTCCTGCCCATCTCAAGTATTTCAGGACTGGATTTTTCAGGGTCCCTGGGTCTACTGAACATGGTGTTTCTTTGGTCAAACCGTCCGAGTTCTCCCGAACCTATTTTCCTCTTTTGTTTTGTCATGCCTGACCTCGTGAAGTATACGGAACGGCACATATTTTTGAGCTATTAATGCCAAATTTGCTGCATACATTGGTGAGAGGAACCGACTAAGTAGGCCTTGCCGTGCCACCAGAAAAGGCCCTTTATGTCCGCCGGCGTCAACTAAGTAAAGAATCCCCCTCCGAAGAGACTGTGTCGTAATGTCATTGCGAGGAGCCCCAAGCGACAAAGCAATCTCGTAACACGTCGAAATTAAAGGGATTGCCGCGCTCCCTTTGGTCGCTCGCAATGACCGGGAGGGATTGTGACACAGTCTCAAAGGGCAGGGCTTTGTATTGAGCAACCCATCGGGGTTTTCTACTACTGCCTAATTATGGGAGGCGAAGGTATGGGTCTCTTAGAAAGGACGCATCCCCACCCTAAGGTGGGGCTTTATTCCCCACTCAAGGAGGCATCCCTCAGAAGAGGGATGCCTCTTACGGTTTCTTTATTCGGGACCAGGCGAATCGGGCGGTGGCGGTGTAGGGGGTAACGGCCAGAAATCCCAGAATGCTGAATAGGCAGCCCAGGCCGGAAACGTCAAACCCAGCATAAGATTAGCTATCGCAAATATATCGTTCGGATAACTCATCGCCTTTGCACCAAAATGCGATGTGCAAAAAGCCCCAATGGCATAGTACGCTATAATACCTACTATTATGGCTATCACAATGTTCAATACCCCACAACCAACCGGACTCTTGATCGTCCGCCCCGGCCACATCTGAAACATGAATATGAGCATTAAAAGCCCAAAAAGAAAAGAAACGTCATAAAGCAGGAATTTGAGCGGCACTATCTTTAGTCCTGCCACCCCTATGGCGTAAAGTATATAGCCCAAGACTGCGCAGGCAATGGTCACAACAATGCCCATCACCGGCTGCTTCATAATACTCGGGG
>CAZUHR010000359.1:0-3723 GCA_964620335.1 uncultured Desulfobacteraceae bacterium | reverse complement strand
TGTGGTCATGATGGATGCATCAAACCGGACTTCCGGACGGTCGAAGAGCTGCTTCAACCATTGTCTTGAGAATCCGTCTCCTGCCAGCCGCTCCAACAGCGGATCCCACTCACCGGCAGAACCGTTCCCAGCTGAGAGAATGACCAGAAGAACAGACAGGAGGAAAACAGACCAAACCCGCAAAAAGGCAGGCTTGGCCCGCGTCGAATTCTCTTGGAACCTGAGAGTATGGGTTTCCGCCATTCCCATGATGATTATCCTTTGTTCAAGAATCCCGATGGGCCATAAAGGTGAGAACCCTGTCTGCAAAAACCCATCCGCCGATGCCTCGCGTTGTAAGGCCGCGGAAGAAGGGTTACACTCAAGACACCCCGTTATCTTCAGGATTTTAGCGCCTTATCCCTTGAAATCCTGGCATAAAAAACAAGAAAGCATCTGTGGCTCTTTGGCTTTGTGGCTTTGTGTGAATTCATTTGGGTGCGGCTCTTTTAGAACGATCTTGAGCAGCATTTTTTGTCATATGGTATCCGACATCCATTCGAGGAATTGTCCCTATTTTACAGCTTTTAGATGGCCGCGTTTGCGAGTGGGTCGTGGTTTGAGAGTGGGTGGGACAACTCCGTTGGCGTAGAGGGCTCGATGGTTGCGCTCATACTCTTGGGCCTCATGGAAGGCCCAGTACTCATCAAAATCGTGGCTGGATCGCAAGGCGCGAAGGCGCAAAACCGCCTCAGCGCCAGTGAGGCTCCAACGGGCGCCGGTCACTTCCATACGGTCTTTGACCAAGTGGCGGCAGGCACCCTCAATAACTCCCGTGGCGATGGGAAATCCTTGGGCAAGGTACTGGTTGTACTTGAGGTAAGGGGCGTGGGTGAGCAGGTAGCTCGCGCAAACATCCACAGGTTTGCGGACTGCGGAGTCAAGACTTCGCAGTGTGGCGCTGCGGCGCATGCCTCCTGCGACGTAGCCTGCCTTTCCCCCCAATATTTCAAGCAGTCGAACTCGAACCCAGCTTTCCAGTTCCTCGCTCGCTTTCGGGTAAAACGCCCTTCCTGCATCCCAAAGATATTCAATGACGTGAATGATATCGATGATGATCGTAAGATCATGTCCTTTATCTTTGGCCATACGGCGCAGGATGCGGATTTGATGTTTGTTGCCGTCCACCAGTGCAACCCAGTGCTTTTGACGCACAGGGTCCCGGCAACCAGCTTCCTCGAATGCTTTTTCAATCACTTCTTCCGGAGTCTTCTCCAGGCTCGCCCAGACACGCTTTTGCTCAGGACGGGGGCGCGGCTGCTCGACATGGACGGCATTGTTTTGGGGAACCAGGTCTTCCGGCTTACGGACAAAAGGTTTAATCGTGTAAACAGCTGCCACCGTAGCCATGCGCTTGGCGTTCTTCTTCTCCCCTTTGGAAAGCCGAGCGCCCATCTTGTGCTTGCGCTTCATGGCGGCCTTACGGGTTTGCTCGCGAAGATCCTGCATGCGCATCACGACCCCTTTGCCATCAACGCTCATCACCATTATCGATCCGATCATGTTACCTACGGATACACCCCTCTGTCTCATCTTGTAAAAAGCCTCAAAGTCCTGGGCTGCCCGCATCACAATTTCTTCAATCTGGCGTTTAGGTATATGTGCGCCGGTGTATTTACCAATGCTCTCAAACGTCTCTTCAAAGGAATTCTTGGCAGCTTCTTCGGCCACACGGTGGGAAAGTTCAAGGGAATACTTTTTATCGGGCAGATTGAGCTCGGCATCCAGCGGATGCAGACTCCGACTTCCCTCCTGTCCATAACCCGCACGCTCCACCGACACTGTGCCAAAAATCGTCTCAAGCTTTCTTTCATGAGGCCGCACCCGAGACCTCTCAACTCCGTCGGACCCCCGGACGGCTTGTGCGCATTCTCCCGGACCTCGGGATTCCAAATGCTCCTGCAGGAGTTTGCGCATCAATTCCCGGCTCTTCTTTTCAAGTTCGCGCTCAAGATCGCTATGGGTCATCGATCGGGCCTTATCGGAATCCAGACTCCTGACAATCTCCTCAAACTCTTGTCGCGACTGCTCATAAAACCGCTCCTGGGACGACAATACCGCCAATGCATTCATCGCCCCTTATCCTCCGTGAGCCTCTCTGAGACGGCGCGCCGCATGTTTGACCAGTGGATAAACCATCACTGTTTTCACTTCCGCCCCATGACGCTGATGGGCACGGTCCATGCGACCCCGGCCGCTCGTTTCCCCCAGTACGATAAAATTGGCAGCACGGTAACACCCTCCGTGGAACCGTTCCCGGTCCACCAATGTCTCCACCAGCCAGGGATCCACCCCATAATGATCTTGCCAGTCCTCTCGAAGCCGACCCAGCACACAGGAAATCAAGGAACTGGCCAGATTGCGTATCCTTGGCAGAACCAACAGCCGACTGTTGTTCACAATCTGCTGAAGACCTCGCCCCCGTGTCGCATCGTCCCAGCCGATCCATTGATCCCTGACCTTCATCCGCCAGGCCGGGCTGGAAAACTGGACACACCCGACCACTTGTCGTCCAGGCCGGGTCACGTACACCAGATACTGAAGCTTCGCTCCAAAGGGCATGGCATATCCCAGATAGTGGTGCCGGCTTACAAGATCCTTGAAAACTTGCCGCTGTTTCGGACTCTTTACCAATTCCACATCCAAGGGCAAAAACGCCCCCACACTGCCCGTCAGTCCGGCCCAAGGTTGGGACTCTGTCGCTGGCGCAATGTGCCGCCTCGTACCTTTCCTCGGTCCGGTCCCCTGACTCTCCGGAAGCTTCAAATACCCCTGGCTTTCCAACCTCTCCAAAAAACTCAGGCACTCGCGGCCTTTGAGACAACCATTGGGTCTCCTCCACTCCAGCAGTTCGCATACTGTGTACGACAGCTCTGTTCGGCTGATTCCTGCACAGCTCTCCACCACTTCCCGGATCAAGGAAACCTCTTGGTGAGCAAATTCCCGGCCACAAAATCGGTGATTGTCTCTCGCTGTGATCATGTCTCTCCTCCTTGGCCATTTTCCTATAGCAAAGAAATGAAGCAAGATCCAGCAAAAAATGACCCCCGCCAAAAAAAACTTTTTTCACCTTTGTACCAACCATTGTTGTCCGGAGACCCGAAAAATTGGACATATCTTTTTCTCCAAATGTTATTTCGGCAACATGCAACCCATGATTTACCTCACACAACGTCTAACATATCATTATTTATGACTTTTATGGGTGACCTAAAAGAGCCGCACCCAAATCATTTTCAAGGGTCTGTGACCTCGCGCCTCCAAAGGAGGCATTCCGATCATGGCGCTTTGAATTGGCCGGTATAATTGGTTAAAACATGGTGCATCTGCTTTGTTTTGGCGATCGATTGTGTAGGGCATTTTTGTAACCTCCTAAAATCATTGAAGATTACAAATTTTCGCCGCACACCCTAATTGAAATGTCAAGCAAAAAATGAACTTAACTGGCTGATTTTATAATTTTTTTTCAATGTGTCACATGCAAAAACCTAACCGGAAATTACTGATTCTAATTACTTGAAAATGACACATCTCACCATTTTTTCAGGCATTTTGCAATCTCCAGCCACATCAAGCACCTACACTATATGGACATTTTATCGAAAAAGCAGTATGCTATGCTCGCCATCAGACCTTTAGCCTGGGCATCTGACAACATAACCCTATCCCTCTGGAATTGCCATA
>CAZUHR010000358.1:0-3739 GCA_964620335.1 uncultured Desulfobacteraceae bacterium | reverse complement strand
TTATAAATTACCCAAGGAAAAATTGGTTTACGGACCAATGCAGATTGAAGCCAGAGTCGATCAACAAACCGACATTTCGCGAGAGTTAAGCCTTTGGGGGCAGAGGGGTTCAAGGGTTATCAGGGGAAACCTTTTGGCTATCCCTATTAGGGATACCTTTATCTATGTGGAACCGGTTTACCTGGAAGCTAAGCAGGAAGAAACGGAAGCTCCAAGAGCAGGGACACCTCAATCGGGACGTTTTGGGAGATCCCAGAGCAGGCAGACGAGTGTTTCTTCCAGTCTGGACAGATCAAAAGCTGCTTCCTTGCCGGAATTAAAAAGGGTGATTGTTGCGTTCGGCAATCGGGTTGTCATGGAAGAAAATCTCGAGAGGGCGCTGAAGAATGTTTTGGGTGAGGGAATAGGTGTAAAAGAAATGGTATCGCCCCGTATTCCTCGAATTCCGGAAACTTCAAATCTTGGCGCACTGGCCTTTCAACATTACACAAAAGCGAAAGCTTACCTGCGCGAGGGGAACTGGGCCCAATACGGAAAGGAATTGGATAACCTGGAAAGAATCTTAAAACAGATGTCCGGGATAACAAAAGAAGAGAAATAAGATTAAAAGAGAGTTGAGCAATGGGTATTATAAAGGCTAACGTTACCTCCCCTCCCAACTTTATTCGCAATATCATTGTAGAAGACCTGAAGGTAAATAAGAATGAAGGTCGAGTTCATACCCGTTTTCCACCGGAGCCTAATGGGTATCTGCATGTCGGACATGCTAAATCAATCTGCCTCAATTTCGGCCTCGCCGCGGAATTTGGTGGCTTATGTAATCTGCGATTCGATGATACCAACCCGATCAAGGAAGAAGAAGAATATGTGAATTCTATCAAGGAGGATGTTCGATGGCTGGGGTTCGATTGGGAGGATAGGGAGTTTTATGCATCTGACTACTTTGAACAGCTTCATGATTATGCCGTGCAGCTTATCAAGGATGGGAAGGCTTATGTTTGCGATCTGAGCGCGGATGAGATCAGAGAGTACAGAGGAACCTTGACCCAGCCCGGCAAGGACAGTCCCTACCGTAACCGGTCGGTCGAAGAAAACCTGGATTTGTTTGAGCGCATGCGCGCAGGAGAATTCGAGGATGGTTCCAGGGTTCTCCGAGCGAAAATTGACATGTCATCTTCTAATTTAAATATGCGTGATCCGGTCATATACAGGATTTTGCGAGCGAAGCATCACCGGACAGGAGACAATTGGTGCATTTATCCAATGTACGATTTTACTCATGGCCAGTCGGATTCCATTGAAAGGATAACCCATTCTATCTGTACGCTGGAATTTGAAGATCATCGTCCTTTGTATGACTGGTTTATAGATGGACTAAAGATCTTCCATCCACAACAAATCGAGTTCGCCCGTCTCAATCTTAGCCATACGGTGATGAGCAAACGAAAACTTTTGGAATTAGTGGAGCAGGGTGCTGTAACAGGGTGGGACGACCCCCGTATGCCAACAATATCGGGCTTGCGTAGACGCGGCTATCCGCCGGAGGCAATACGGAAATTTTGTGATCGTATCGGCGTGGCCAAGCGGGATAGTATGGTGGACATAGCACTTCTTGAACACTGCGTCCGTGAAGATTTGAATGAACGGGCACCACGTGTGATGGTTGTGTTGCGTCCACTTAGGGTTGTTATAGATAACTATCCCGAAAACCAGGTGGAGGATCTGGATGCTCTGAACCATCCGACCGACCCCGGTATGGGGACACGGAAAGTTCCCTTTTCACGTGTGTTGTATATCGAGCAGGAGGATTTTCTTGAAGAGCCGCCCAAGAAGTATTACCGATTGGCCCCCGGCCGTGAGGTGAGGCTGAGATATGCATATTTTATCAAATGCGTAGATGTTGTTAAAGATGAACAGACCGGTGAGGTGTTGGAAATTCACTGCACCTATGATCCAAAGACACGAGGGGGGGATGCACCCGATGGAAGGAAGGTCAAATCAACGTTGCACTGGGTTTCTGCTGCTCATGCGATCAAGGCGGAAGTGCGCTTATACAATCATCTTTTTATAAAGGCAAACCCGGGTGCTGAAAAGGATGGGTCTGATTTCAAAACCGATTTGAATCCACAATCGTTGGAAAGCCTGGCATCATGTTACGTTGAATCCAGCTTGGAAGGTGCGCTGCCCGGGAGTCGATACCAGTTCGAGAGACAGGGCTATTTCTGTGTTGATTCAGTTGATTCTTCCGATGGTGCATTGGTATTTAATAGGACGGTAAGCTTGCGTGACACATGGGCCAGGATTCAGAAGGCCGAGATTCCTTGACCTTTCAGGTGGTTGTTTGAGTTAAAATTTCTTTAACGTTACTTTAGAAAAAAGGCGGCTGAAAGATTTTAAGGGACACGGGCTCTTCGTGCATTTCTCGATTGACATTTCCATAGTTTTTTATCTATTTACACAAACAAGCTATCCGGCAAGGAGTGTTTATAAAGACCTGGTGCGGCTCGAGACCTATTCCAGCTGCTGGAAAGCCCTGAAAAAATGGCAGGACACAGCATAGAAGTTGTTTGCTGTAAAACACAAAATCTTTTCACAATGCAGGAGAACATATGGCACTTACTAAGGCAGATCTTGTTGAGAATGTAGCCGGAGAAGGTTTTAACAGAAAGAATTCAGCAAAAATTGTTGAAACGCTTCTGGAATGCATAAAGTCAACCCTTGAATCCGGAGATGAAATCATGATATCCGGTTTTGGTAAGTTCTGCGTTAAGGGAAAAAAACAGCGAAGGGGAAGAAATCCGGCAACTGGAGAAGACCTTATTTTGGATGCAAGAAGAGTTGTCACATTTAAGTGTTCCCCTGTATTGACGGACAGGATAAACGGGAAATCATAATTGCCCAGATAATGACGGGAAAATCCCCGTTTGACAGAGCATATTTCCCTTGGCTTAGAGACGATATGATGTTATTTTTTTTGGAACCCCTTTTTCTTCAAACGGAGATGAGGGGTTTTAATTTGCATTGATAAAATGAGGCATTGAGTGGAAGAAGGGGAAGCGGTAAAGGTGATTTTATCGGCCCGAAAAAGGGCCCAAATCATGGGCGGCCTACTCTTGGGGTGTATTACCCTGGCTGGCGTGATGGGATGGATCTTCTGGAAATGGTATGCGTTGGTCATAGGCGTCGCGGCAGGGCTGGTGCTTAATTTTGCATATTCAATATGGCAGGTAAGGCAGATATCAAGGCTAACAGGCTTGACTCCTGAGCAGCAGGAAATGCTTTTGAAGAAACACACTGAAAATGCATGGTGACAGCATGCCCTAATTTTAATCCTTGGACAGCCCCTGAAGTGATTCTTTGTCGTGGCTTTTGGGTCTGAATATTTACTCCGGGCCTTTTGTTTGCGGGAATAGGGGCGTTCGACTATTTAGGCAGAAGTTTGAATGCGATTTTTGAAAAGAGATCGCCATGGCCCGTCCGTAGGTATCTGTTGGGAGCTATAATGTTTTCCCGGAGAAAAGAAGGCTTGCTGGATAAATTTTCATATTTTAAGGCGGCGTCAAGCTGAGGTAAAAAACTGCTAAAGTGGATTAAAAGGAGGGGTCAAGAGTGAATGACGAAGCGCTAAGAAAAAAGACTCAGGAAACTGCAAAGAAACTTTTCGGTAAGGGCGTCCAGACGAAGCCCCCTTATTCCATGTGGAAAGAATTTGACAGGGATCTGGCCAACGATTTTTCCA
>CAZUHR010000357.1:0-3739 GCA_964620335.1 uncultured Desulfobacteraceae bacterium | reverse complement strand
AGTTCACGCGCTCCCTCTAAAACAATCCGGCCGTTCTCTAATAAGTATGCTCGATCCGCTATCTCCAAGGCATGCCGAATATTTTGTTCAACGAGTAAAATAGTAATGCCCTGTTCATTCAATGTTATTACGCACTGAAAAAGCTCTTTTACCAATAACGGCGCCAGCCCGTATGATGGTTCATCAAACATGCATAACCTTGGTGTGGCCATTAAACTCCGCCCCATTGCCAGCATTTGCCTTTCACCACCACTTAATGTTCTGGCTAGTTGTCTTTCTCTCCCTTTTAAGAAGGGAAAAAGCTGATAAACCTGCTCAAGCCTTTCTTCCCTCCCTTTCCATGTTTGGCAAGGATACGCCCCCATCTCTAAATTTTCACGCACTGTCATTTCGGTAAAAGGTTTACCACCCTCGGGCACATAAGAAATACCTAATTCCACAATGGCGTGAGGTGATAAACCATCTATTCTCCTACCAAGAAAGTCCACACTACCTGAAGCTGGACGTAATATACCGCATATAGTATTTAGCAGCGTACTTTTGCCAGCTGCATTTGCGCCAACTAAAGAGACTATTTCTTTCTCATCGATTCTTAAAGAAACGCCCCATATGGCCTGGGTCTTACCATAAAAGGTATCTAAGTTGCTAACCTCCAGCATAAATCTACTCTCCCAAGTATACCTCAATAACTTTTTTATTGGTGGTAATCTCCTCAGGCGTTCCTTCTGCAATCTTCACACCGTGATCAAGAACCATAATCCTGTCGCATACGCTCATAATTGCTTTCATGACATGCTCAATCATAAAGATGGTAATCCCTCTATCCCGAATCATTATAACCAACTCCATAGCCTGTGCCACCTCAGTGGGGTTCAATCCCGCCATCAGCTCATCAAGCAAAAAGAGTTCGGGTTTTGTTGCTAATCCTCTAGCTACTTCAAGTCGCTTTTGATTAGCCAGGGTTAACTCTTTAGCCGGGGTCGCTCTCACTTCTGACAAGCCCACAAACTCTAATAGCTCTAGGGAATCTCTCTTGGCATCAGATTCATTGATATCCTCTGACTTCCCGAATAGGGATCCCAATAATACATTTTCAAAAACAGTCATTTTGCCAAAAAGCTTAAGCAATTGAAAAGTTCTCGCTATTCCTCGCTTACAAATCTTATTTGGCTTCAAAGAAGTTATTTTTCTATTTTTATATCGTATTTCACCCGCTGTAGTTGGCAGAGCTCCTGATATTAAATTGAAAAGGGTCGTTTTGCCGGCCCCGTTTGGGCCGATCAGACCGACGATCTCGCCTTGATTTATGTCGAAGTCGACATTATACACGGCAGCCAGCCCGCCAAAATATTTTGCGACCCTCTCTCCTTCAAGTATTCGCATATTACCCCTTATTACCACGCTTTCCCAGCTTTTCTATCAATCCTACCAGTCCATTGGGCAGGAACAAAATAACGGCTATTAATATAATACCGAAAAGGAGCATATAATAGTAAGGAAACTCGGTTATCAGTACTTCCTCCAGAAGGGTAAGAATAGTGGCGCCTAAGATAGGTCCGTAAAGTTGGCCAATACCTCCAAAGATGGCCATCAAAACGGGCATAAAGGAAAAGAGCGGATTAAAGGCGATCCCCGGATCAATATATGTCCATCGTGTCGCCATTATTGCCCCTGTGGCTCCCATGAAGAAGGCGCTGATGGCAAAGGTGATAGTCTTTAAAATAGTAACACTTATACCTATATGAGCCGCGGCCTCCTCATGTTCTCCGATACTCCGCAAAGCCAATCCAAATTTAGAGCGTCTTATGTGGTAGGCAGTAAGAAGTGCCAATATAAAAATTATTAGCATGACGTAATATACAGTCGTATGGTCTACTGCGACAACCCACCTGCCGACAGTCCCCGCAAACTTAGCCTCCCACCATAGGATAAAGTGCCTTATGAGTTCACTGACCCCGAAAGTGAATATGATGAAATAGATGCCTTTCAGCCTTAGAGTTAGAAGGCCGATAAAAAGGGCAAGTATAAAACTGACAAGACCACCGGTGATGATAAAGAGGGGTAGGGATAATACTTGCCCTATAACCGCCGAGACGTATGCACCGACCCCGAAGAAAGCCGCCGACGCCAGAGAGATATAGCGGGTAGGGCCGGAGAAGATGGCCCAACTTAAGGTGATGATTATATACATAAAGACCGTGTTCAGTAATATGATAAAATAAGGTTGAACATAGAGGGGCATAGTTGCTAATAGGATTAAGAATAAGAAAAGCATCCCCAGGGAAAAAGGCCTTTTATATATGACTCTGGCACTATCCATTTCTCTATTTCCCAAAAATACCTGTCGGTTTGACCAGGAGCATGAGTATAAAGATCACATAGTAGGCAATTAAAGACAGGCCCGGATCTATATAGGTCACAATAGTGCCGATAAAACCCAGTATAAACCCCCCGACTAAACTGCCGGTGATACTACCCAATCCTCCAAGGACAACCACTATGATGGCGATGATGGTATACTCAAGACCCATCGTCGGTCGCATCTCGTACATCATGCTGATAAGTACTCCGGCCAAACCAGCCATCAAAGCACCGAGGCCAAAACATATGGCCAACACTCTATGAATGTTTACGCCCATCACCTGCGCGGTTACCGGGTCTTCAGCGGCTGCCCTAATCGCTTTTCCCAGGCGTGTGCGCGTTAGAAAGATATAGAAGGACAGGCTTATGACGACGGCAAACAAAAGGGCTATTAAACGATTTGCCGTAAATACGGCTCCAAGGATACTAACCGAGGAATCTAAATAGGAGTATCCCCTTAGGTCAGCCTTCCATATTATTAAGGCCACATTCTGAATTATAAAGAGGAGACCGAAAGAGGCCAGGAGGGAACTGGCTGCGAAGGCGTCTATTGATTCTGATTTGCTTCTCAGGTATTCAAAAATAGCCCTGTTTATTACAAAACCTAATATGAAAAAAATTGGACCGCAAATGACAAGGGAAATTAGTGGACTAATCCCAAAGACCGTGTACAGCGACCAAGTTGCAAATGCCCCAATCATAATAAACTCGCCATGAGAGACGTTCAGTACTCGTCCAACACCATACTGGAGACTGAGTCCCACGGCGATGAGGGCATAGATGCCACCACTTATTAATCCGCCAATTATTACATCTAAGACGGTTACAAACACAATGATGCCTTTCCAAGCAAAACTTTGCAGGCTGCCCAGAGACACAATATAGAGCGGGTGGTTATCTCCCTCGCAGGTAGGTCTTTCCAGACAGCCTACTCGGATGAACTTTCAAACGCCCCTCAAAGGGGAATTCTTCATTGGAGTATCATACTCGCCAAGAATGCCTGCTTACTGCCACGCTGGCTTGGGGTAGATAGGTTTTGCGGTACGCGTGGCTTTATCCATCACCTCAAACTCGCCGTTTTGCCACTGCCCAACATGGCCCGGATAGTATATGTTAAACTGGTTTTCAAATTTTACCGGACCAAGAACAGTATCAAACTTCTCGCGGGCTATTATATCTTTTATTTTTTGGTGATCAAGAGATCCAGCAATCTCAATGGCCTTCTGCATGATTTCGCCAGCGGCGTAAGCGCCTGCGGTCCCCCAGCGATCAGGTTCTACACCCCATCGTTTGACATACCTTTGGTACCATTCTCTCACTCCTGGATAAGGGATGTTCGGGTTCCAGACCCCGGCGCCCATAATACCCTCCACTGTCT
>CAZUHR010000356.1:0-3742 GCA_964620335.1 uncultured Desulfobacteraceae bacterium | reverse complement strand
TTTCTTCTATCAATATATTTAGAAAACTATTGAGGTCAATTTCGTCTTGCCTATATTTTTGTTTAAAAAAAACCTGTAGAACCTGAATTTGATATGCCTCTTGATAGGAAGAACATTTGTCTATTTTCATCTGAACTAAAGGGATACCAATGCTAAAAAGCAAAAATGCTATAGCAAGAGATAGTATCGACAAGTGATGCAATGCTTTCCCAAGCTTCGGAGTAGCGTCTTTAGCTTTTGTAGTAGTTCGTAACCTATTTTTCTTTTTGGACATTTTTAATTGAGATGATTTTTAACCTCAGCAAATTTTAAGATATGCTTTAAATTCGCTCAAAATTTGACAAAGTTAGAACTCAAAATACCAGTATCTGTAATTCGACAGTTATCGAAATCTATGAAGATACGGTTCGTATATCACAGTCCTTCAAGTCCTGTCAAAAGCTGAGAGAGAATACAGATCCAAGATAAAAAAAGTCCAACCCGTGAGAAGCCTACTGGGCTGAATATCGTCGGGATTAACCCTGTGCAGAGGGATAGGATCATAGTGGCCATCAGCTTGCAGCCCACAGCATCTCTTCAAGAGAAGTCTTGATATACGGCCACTCAGGCAGTCACAGGGGTACATCTGAAAGCATGAAGCGCAGCGGAATGCGGTGCATTCCTTGGCCTAAACAGCTATGGTTAAAGGGTTAGTGGCTTATCGGATTTACCCAACCCGGCACCTGTCTGCATTGTGTAATGAATGTACCTCCTCCATGATATCGGCCGAAGGCCCGGGTAAACTGTATTCAGAGATGGATGGAGGATACCGGCCATCGGGGGGCAAACATTAATGATCCGGCCGGGCTGAACGTTCCTGACCATGAAACTGTCCTTGCTACGGGTCGAGGGATTACCCGGTACCAGAGATCGATTCAGTTTAATGGAGGTATGTGTATCCGGGCGCAGTCCGGTGGGTAACCCGAACGTGCTTATGCCCGGTTGGATGAAGAGGATAAGAATAAGATCCGTCTGACGGATGTTAACGAACCCGGACTCTATTCCCCCCATGTAAACCAGCCACCATGGCTTTCAAGCGATGGGGATAAGACACCGGCCGACAGGCCGGGGCAACCAACTTCAGAGTGATGATTGTGTGAAAGACAGGGTGACATGGATTACCCGGCCTCACTTCAATAACACACAGGCCCGGGCACGGCATTCAGGATAGGGTGTGAGACAGTATTACCCAAGCAGGGCCTCTGCCCTGCGAACGGTGATTTGATGTTCACGGGTAAAGCAAAGCAACGCATAGGAAAACTGCCGGATAGCAATTGCAGCGTAATTGCGAACAATTACTTTTCCGTTGTCATTCCTTTTGCGCTGCAAACGCTTCCCCGGTTCAGGAGGGAGCGGGTTATCATGGTTTGCCCCGTGTGAATCAGTCCGGCCGAGGGGCCGGGGTAGCCCCCTATATCTCTGGCTGCCGGGTATACCCTTAATTAACAAGGTTGGATTTTGTTTTACTGGTAACACAGGCACTGGGTATCTTGCACTCTCTCAAAGGTTGCTGGTATAAAGTTCGGGGATCACCCGGTGGAACCGTATTCATAAATTACCCAAGACAAGGATCGTCAATATTCTGGTATGTACTAATCACACACCCAATTGCTTAAAGGGCACGGTAATGATCTGGGCAATCATAAGATGTTTGCATGGATGGCAGATATACCCTGCCTGAGCTCATTGTAAAGCAGCACTGAAAAGTATTTATTTCCAAGCACCCGGTGAAGTTGGCATCGATGCAACTCTATTGAGATCAATTAATTGCGATTTAAATCGCAGACCACCACCACTGATATCAACAGCGGGATTCCAACTATATCCCGGGCCAATGTTTTTATCGACTGCATTATAAACTTCGACATCATTCGCATAGCCGGCATCGGATAGTTTTATATTAGACCATGCCACAGTTTCTCTTGTATTGAGTTCTCGAATTCCGTAATTTAATGCGGTTAAGCTGGCGTTATCTGAAATAAGATCAAATTTTTTTATCATTACTGAAACTATAACGCCCATTATCACCATTACCGATATTAATTCAATTAAGGTAAAGCCTTCTTGATGTTTCATATGAAGACTTTTTGAAATTTTTAATTGAACCCGACTGAGCTTCATTTTTCCTTTTTTTCCTTTCCTTCCAAATGACCATTAACATCACAACAACAACACCCAATACGGATAATAGAAAAATTCCCTCAGCGATCAGATCATTCATATAAGTCTCCAGCTGTTATACGTATGAATATCGGAGATATTTTGAAAAACTTTAGATTAACTCTTATTAAATATAAGTAAAAATATAATAAAATAGCCGGCTTATATAATCGGGATTAGGACAACCCATAACATTGCAAAACAGATACCTTCTCCAATCTCAAGATTTCTCCATAATTGCCGATACATTAAAAGGGGCCATAGCATTCCTGAATGAAATGGCTTTAATAATTTTTGGACAACCGTATTCATAGAGCTTCTTATAGGAAATAATCTAATGAATTACAGTATGCTAAAACTGATGATCAACTTGTTGCTATGCATTATTTTTGTTGGCTTTTTCAACAGCAGTGTGCTTGCCGGGGGCAGCTTCACATTTAAATTGGGAAATGATCCAGAGCCCAAACAGCAGCAGGTTAAACAAAAACATAAGAAGGCTGGGCCTCCAGCCCATGCACCGGCCCATGGTTACCGGGCAAAGCGTCAATACCAGTATTATCCTGCTCAAAAAGTCTATCATGATTCCGAAAAGGGTCTTTATTTTTATCTAAAGGGAGATAACTGGGAAGTCGGAGCATCATTACCCTCTCATCTGAGGGCTGGTTTGGGGGAGTCGGTAACGCTTGAATTGGACACCGATAAGCCTTATGTCCACAATGCAGAACATGTCAAAAAGTATCCCCCCAAAAAATCTATGAGTAAAAATATATAGCAAGCGCATTAAAAAGAAATGAACAAATGATATAATCTCTAAAGGCGGTTTCGAAACCACCCCTGCTTTGTTTTCATAGGTAGGGTATCTTTATATCGTTCTGATTTTCAATGAAGCTGAGACGGACTGGAAAAAGAATGATGTTTAAAATGCCCATTTATGAGGTCAGATGTCATGGAAAGGAGGAGTGGGAGGACATAACCGAAATTGATCTTATGCAAAGGCTAAATGAATCTTATGATCGAGTTACACCAGCAATTCGACAGATGATTGAAGGCGAAAAGGTTATGACTCAATATGCGCTATACCGGCTTAAAGTAAAGAAGGTACGCCAAATGGTGAGGTAAATAATTGAGGTAAGCCCAATGCAAATACCCTGTATATCATGCCAGTCACGATTCTGTTTAGACAGCAATCTTGTAAAAGCAACCGGATCGCTGGTCAGATGCTCAAAATGTGGATATATTTTTATTGTGTATCCACCAGCTACTGCTGCTGAACCTGTTTTAAAAGAAACCAATATTGATCAATCCATTCTATTCGATCTATTTAAGTTGGAGCGAAAAAGCAGAGCTAATGGAATACTTAATCAAACCTCAGAAAAGTTCAACAGTCAAACTGTTGAGGAAATAGCATCCATTGAAGATTTTGATCAGGAGGAGCCTGATTCAGAGAGTGAGAATGGCGAGTATGCTGATTTACCTGATCTTTCTGAATATGAAGACATGATCGATTGGGATGATTTTCCGAATGCAGATGATTTGACTGAGC
>CAZUHR010000355.1:1248-3751 GCA_964620335.1 uncultured Desulfobacteraceae bacterium | reverse complement strand
TCTCACTAATTCGCAATTTCTCAGGGTATAATAAACAGCCATGTCACTCATGGGTACAATTGAAGATCTGACTCTGTGATGTACAATTGCTTCTGGAACGTAAAGCACCTTCCAGCCACGCAGTTGCGCTCGAAAATTTAGATCAATATCTTCATGGATCAAGAAGAAATCCTCATCAAAAAATCCGATTTCTGCGATCATCTTTCTTCTGTAGAGAGCTGCTCCCCCGCAGGCCCCAAAGATATACCTTCTTTTATTGTATGCACAACTTTTCCGCCCCTCCTCAGATCCAAAACCTTTGAGAGCAGTAGAAAACACGACCCCGGCGCTATCCATGATATCAGTTCCATGAACAATCATCTTGGAGGCGCATATACCGATCGCCGCCTCTGAGTCCATTGCTCTCCCCAACTCCTCAAGCCATTTTTCATCCGGTTCGGCATCGTTGTTGAGCAGGGCAATATATTCACCCTGCGCATACTTTAGCCCCTCTATGTTACCGCCAGCAAAACCTAGGTTCCTCTCATAGGGAATCAGCTTTATATTAGAGGCTAAGGGGCTTTCTTCTAAGAACCTACGGATTTCATATAAGGATCCATCTGAGGAAGCGTTGTCTACAACTACAGCCTCAAAGCCCCCTAAACTCTGCCTTTCCAGAGCTTTTAAACAAGCTCTGATTAAACCCTTCCCGTTATAATTGACAATAATTACGCTTACCTTCGGTATCATATCTTTATGGAGAAATCTTCTCTTTCGAGAGTGAGGTTGGGGTTGTAATAAGGATCCCCATTAGCCAACACATGGTGCCATTTTCTCTGAAAGTACGCCATCTCTTTTTTGAACTCCACCTGCTTTTCTGGAGCATCATCATGATCTCGATCAAGAGATCCGTGATAGTAAAGTTCTGCATATGGAGTATATACTATGAGATATCCCATTTCCCTGATTTTGAGACAAAAATCAACGTCACCAAAGGCCCGCCGGTAACGTTCATCAAAACCATTAGTCTCTTGAAAAACCCCTTTTTTAGTCGCCAAACAGGCCCCAGTAACGGCGCTTAGATTTTGGACAATCCTTGCCCTGTTCATGTAATTATAGGCATATATTGGAAAACGTCTATGAGAGTATCCAACGGCGCCGCCTATCCCCAGTATCATTCCTGCATGATGAATAGTATTGTTTGGATAGTAAAGCAAGACTCCTACAGCACCAACATCTTTCCTTTGAAGATATTCCAGTATAGCAGTAAGCCATTGTTGCGAAATAATTTCCGTGAAATAGTCGAGAAAGATGATGTATTCAGAATCTACTAGCGATACAGCATAGTTATTGATTCTTGCACAATTAAAAAGTCCACCAACTTTCGCAATATCCACTTTTGGATTTGCTGCTATCTCTTTATAATATTTAAACATTTGTGGTTCTCTGCTCTGATTATCAACAATGAGAATCTTGTACTTATCATACGGAGTTTTATCAAGTACCGATTGAACGCATCTTCGTAAAGACTCCGCTTTGTCCTTCGCAGCGATTATTATCGAAACCGTTGGATTGCTAATGAGCTTATACTTGACCCTATAAAATCCGGCCGTTATTCCATAATCCACTTCTGCTTCAACCTTTCTTCTCGTTAAGCTGTCTTGTATCGCCTTTTTCGCAGCTACGTAAGCATAGGGTTTCGCATGCTGTGAGGAGGCTGCAGATTGGGGAGTCATTCTCCAATGATAGAGAATCGCCGGCACATGAGCGATTTTAGAGGTGATCTCCGTTACCCTGAGAAACAGGTCATAATCTTGAGAGCCGTCGTAGCCCTCTCTAAAACCACCTATTTCATCTATGACCTTTTTCCTGATCACGGCAAAATGAGTGATATAATTGTGACTCATCAGCATGTCCGGCGACCAATCAGGCTTAAAGTGGGGATCGAGCCTCGTGCCGGCAGTGGAGATTTTATCCTCATCAGTGTAAATGAAATCTATATCTTTCTTTTCATTAAGTTTTTTTACCACCTCGTATAATGCACCAGGAGCCAGCTCATCATCATGGTCAAGAAATCCTATAAATTCTCCCGACGCCAATGCTAAGGCTTCATTAGAATTCCCTACTATTCCTTGGTTCTCAGATAAGAATTTAACCTTTATTCTGTTATCTTGTTTTGCGTACTTCTCAAGTACTTTTCTTATGTAGGGCTTTGTAGAAAAACCATCAACAATACAGAGCTCCCAATTATCATACACCTGCTTCAGTACCGATTCTATACAAAGCCTTAGCCACTTCTCATGAGTATTATAAACTGGAACAATAATGCTAAACATCGGCCTGTATCGAAGGGCCCTTACTTTGGTCTTTTTTGTCTTTTCACTGTCTCCTAAGCTTTTTTGAATAAGGAGATACTGCTCATATTGATACCTGAGGTTTAGTCTGTTTGCTGCGGTGGCAAATAATCCTCGCGGCCCTTGTTTCAACAGAATCCTGAGAGCCTTGATTATAAGGGTTGGAGATA
>CAZUHR010000355.1:0-1238 GCA_964620335.1 uncultured Desulfobacteraceae bacterium | reverse complement strand
ATTGGCATTACTGAAAGGATTTTGCCTCCCTCTAACGCAATAGTAGAAATTTATAGCCGAGGTAATTGTAACTGCGGATCAAAGCTTTGCCATCTTTATGCCCTTTTACTATTTGATAGATCAAGATCCTTTTGGCAAACTTTATTTTCTTTCTTCCTAATTACTATGGTAAAACCATTTCCAACCTTATCATCCACGTCCTGAACCTCTGTGACCTCCCATTTCACCTGCATTGTATTAATCATCCAGTTTACCAGTTCTACAATATCTTCCGTAATCCAGCAATGCTCATGTCCCATAGGGTTCTTATGGAACGTTTTGCTATCGGTGAGAAAATCTTCTATCAGGTGCTGCAAGGAGGTACTCGCTTGATGTTTATCAAAAGTCCTTTCCTTATGAGGTACGATCATAAATATTATCCCGTCCGGCCTTACGAGCCTGTCCCATTCAAGCAGGGCCTTTATCGGGTTAGGGAAATGTTCCAGCACGTGAGAACTGACTACAAAGTCCTGACTCCCATCTGGCAATGGTATATTGTCACCGGAGGCAACAATATCGACTTTCATTGTTTTGCCGCAGCGCCTTATCTCCTCTTGTTTGAACTCTGTCTCGAGAGAATTGGTTAAATCCACATTTAGGGTGTTCAGTCCAAAAGGGTTATGGGCAGCCCCGCCTATCTCCAGCCCTTTGCCAACACAATATTTATGAGCCAGGGCAGATTCTGGAAAAGTGTAAGAGGGTTCTGCAGATTCTTTAGGTGGGAGATATAAACCATATTGCTTCCTGAGCTTCAGTCTACTAGCTATCTTGATAAATAATGAACGTGGCCCTTCTTGAAATAAAATCTCCAACGCTCTTACTACCATCTGTTATCTTATCTTTCCTTAAATCAATCTATCTGTAAATAATTTAAGAAGGATGTTTCTTGTTCATTACACTTATTTATTTCTATAGTATTTAATCTCAGACGTTCATTAAAGAGCAATCTTTGAAATCTTGTTTTTGTGCTATTGCTTTAGTATATTGTATTACTATTTTTTCTGTTTTCCCTATCATTTTAGCCGAATGGTTCTCAATCCATAATGTCCGATCGCATATTTTTTTTACATCCTCCATAGAATGTGAAACGAAAATTATGGTAACGCCATTTTTCTTAAAACCCAGCAGTTTATCGATGCACTTTTTTTGGACCTCCGCGTCCCCCACCGCCAATATCTCATCAATTAACAAAATGTCTG
>CAZUHR010000354.1:0-3756 GCA_964620335.1 uncultured Desulfobacteraceae bacterium | reverse complement strand
CCCGGATCCATTCCGATAGATAGTCTACAGCATACTTCCAGTCATCAGGATATTCGTTAACAGAAAAATCGCGATATTTCCTTTGCAATCCCAAATAACCGAATATAAAGCTTGCTCCACGACCTCCCATCTCGAGCGTGGAAAGCATAGGCGCGACTATTTCAAGCTGTATCGGCTCCACTTGCAATCTCACCACTGCGTCAGGCCATATTTTGTCACTTTAATTTGATGAGATTATTCACTTTTCGCACTCCCACTGTATCACTGGCCAGTTGACCTGCCCTGTCCTTGGCTTCTTGAGTATCCACCGCCCCGGTCAAGGTTACCTCCCCCTCGAAGGTCTTTACAGAGATGGTAAATCCACTGACCAAATCATCATTAAAAAGCTTTCCCTTCACTTTGGTAGTGATTGTGCCGTCATCAACCACCTGACCTGCGGTTCGCCCTGCCGGTGTCTGACATGAACAAAATACACAAAGTATACCCACACAAAGAAATAGCGCCGTTATTATCTTTAATTTCCGCATTTTTATACCTCCTATTCGGGTGTATTAATGAACTGTATCATTATTGATGCATTCGCAAAAAGTGCTTTCACCGGTCATTGCGAGGAACGAAGTGACGAAGCAATCTCTTGATTTTAATGACTTACGATCTACGAGATTGCTTCGCTACGCTCGCAATGACAGAAAGTCGGGCTTTTTACGAGACTGCCACTGTTAGTAAGTCTTTTAAAAAAATCAGCTATTATTTAGGCATCTATTGATGCTACATCGTGGCTGACTGTTGAAAGCTTAAATATTATAATTAATATTTTCCTTAAATAGGACACGCCTCAAATTGTCAAGAAAAATGAGTCATTGGGGAAGACCACAAATATTATTTTAACGAAAAATCATTAGTTTTTAAGGCACTTTATTTAGCATTCAAAGCAAGAAACGTGTTCGGATCCAGCCTGATTCTTGTGTCCGGGATCGTGGGGTTGTCGTGGTCCTTAAGGAGCTTTAAAAATACGCCTGATGATTCCGGCTGAAGCTGTATGATTAGGCTGAAAAGGTCGTCGAGTTCATTACATGGATGAGGTATCCCTCTTTCGTTCACCTCGGCAATATGTCTGTGAGACAGGGCCGATAGCCATATTTCCACCTGGAATTCCGCAGCTATTTCCTTGAAAGCTTCAAATAACGTCCTTTTCGCTCTCTGGAATTCAAGGCCGTCCACAATAAGCGTATCAGGCCTGAAATCAAGATTTTCCGCCAGGTTCCTGAGATTTGCCCTGAGACGCTCTGTATCAAAGCTCTGATTCAAGTAGGCCAAAATCATTCTATTCCTTTCAATAAGCATCCTATAATAATCATAATCATCCGTTAGGTCCAGGGCTACAAGATCATGATACATTACGTTATAATAGGATGTAACCTTTTCGGGCCCTTCCTCAAGAGAAATATGAACGAGTTTTCCCTGACGGAAAATCCTGTCAAATGCAATATTAATAAGGCAGCCGGTTTTACCGACTCCGGCACGGGCAATGAGAACTCCGATATTTCCTGCACCCAAACCTTTTCTCGAAGATTTCTCCAGGAGCTTTAACGGGCTGAATGAAATAAAATCTTTCATGATTCCTTTTCTCCTTTTGACTTTTCCCTCCTGGCCTTTTTCAGTTCCTCTGACACGAACTCAGGGGCTTTTGCATACCTTGAAAATTCCATGGTAAACTCCGCCTTTCCTTGCGTCAGCGATCTAAGGGTCGTCGCATAACCGAACATCTCCGCCAGGGGTACTTCGGCCTCGATGTTTGTAAACACACCGTCTTCCGTAGCACTCGCAATCAGGCCCCTTCGCTGGTTGATGGACGACATCACATTCCCCTGGAATTCGGAAGGCCCCTCCACCGACAGTTTCATGATCGGCTCGAGGATAACAGGTCCGGCTTTCATATATGCCTGCTTGAATGCGCCGATGGCTGCATGTGTAAAGGCCATATCGGATGAATCAACACTGTGGGATTTGCCGTCGTTAACCGTCACCTTCATGCCGATAACCGGAAATCCTAACATGAGTCCCTTCTTGAGGCAGGACTGCATGCCCTTATCCACTGCCGGCAGGTATTCGGTGGGAATCACACCTCCCTTTACCTGATTGTCAAATTGATAGGTTCCATCCTCGGAAGGTTCCATAAAACCCGCAACCCTTCCAAACTGGCCCGCACCTCCGGTCTGCTTCTTGTGGGTATAATCGAATAACGCCTTTTTTGTGATGGCCTCGCGGTATGCCACCTGGGGAATCCCTGTTACAACCTGGGCGCTGAACTCCCTTTTCATTCTCTCCACATATACATCTAAATGAAGCTCTCCCATGCCCGATATAATAGTATCGCCTGACTCTTCGTCCACATGCGACCTAAATGTGGGGTCTTCTCTCACAAACCTGTTCAGGGCCTTGGACATGTTATTCTGGGACTTATTGTCCTCCGGTGTAATGGTCAGTGATATGACCGGTTCCGGTACAAACATAGAGGACATGCTATAGCTCAAGCGGCCGTCCGTAAATGTATCACCTGAGTAGCAGTCTACACCGAACAGGGCTATGATATCCCCTGCATAGGCCCTGGCAATGTCTTCCATCTCGTCTGCATGCATACGGACCAGTCTGCCCACCTTTATCTTCTTCCTGTTACGTGTGACAATAAGATCGTCTCCTTTACCCACGGAACCCTGGTATATCCTGAGATAGGTCAACTGACCGTATGGTGTGACTTCCAATTTGAAGGCAAGGGCAACCACGGGCAGGTCGGAGTCGGTTTCAAGAAGGATTTCCTTTCCGCCCTGATCCGGATCAAGGGCTACATTCTGTACATCTGTCGGGGATGGAAGATAACGGTTAACCCCGTCTAATACGCATTGGACACCGATATTCTTGTAGGCCGATCCCAAAAAAACCGGAGTCAGTTGTCTTGAAAGGGTTCCTGCCCTTAAAGCCTTATAGATGAGATCTTCCGTGACTCTTTCTTCGAAAACGGCCTCCATGAGTTCATCTGAAAACATGGAAGCGGCATCGAGCAGTTCTTCCCTTTTTGCACGGGCCTTATCAAGCATCTCTTCAGGAATTTCATCCTCCCTTACCTCTTCCCCGTTGGGCCCTTCAAAATAGACCGCTTTCATGGTAACAAGATCCACAACCCCGGAAAATTTTGCTTCAAGGCCGATAGGAATCTGCATGAGCACGGTATTGTGGTTTAATTTCACTCTAAGCTGGTCACATACTCTAAATGGGTCGGCCCCTGATCGATCACATTTATTGATAAAGGCAATCCTCGGAACCTTGTAACGATTCATCTGCCTGTCAACAGTCAGGGACTGGGACTGCACCCCGCCTACGGCACAAAGGATCAAAATGGCCCCGTCCAGAACTCTCAAGGCCCGCTCCACCTCAATCGTAAAATCCACGTGCCCGGGCGTGTCGATAATATTGATCCTGTGCCCTTTCCACTCACAGTATGTGGCGGCCGATGTTATGGTGATGCCCCGTTCCTTTTCCAATTCCATGGAATCCATAGTGGCCCCGACGCCGTCTTTGCCCTTTACCTCATGAATGGCAAAGATCCGCTTGGTATAAAAAAGGATCCTCTCGGTAAGTGTGGTCTTCCCCGAATCGATATGGGCGCTGATACCAATGTTTCTTAGTTTTTGAATGTCTTTAATCATTTAAATCCCATAGCATTATAAATGCTTTTGTTTGTCAGAAAGTAAAGAATCC
>CAZUHR010000353.1:0-3778 GCA_964620335.1 uncultured Desulfobacteraceae bacterium | reverse complement strand
CAACAATAAATTTTGCTTCCTCTTACCTCCTTTCTTCTGTATTTCTATATCTACTGCGAACCGTTATCTTGTGGTGGACTTTAATCTTTTTGGGTTTAATTTCCCGCAGCTTGTCCGTCCTCGTCCGACGCCATAGGCTATGGCCGACGGTGGTCGCAGTAGCCTGCTACGGAGGATGGATCGAATCGCAGCGCAGATCCCACCCTGCAGGGCTGCGGGATAGTTAATTGTTCAATAAACCAATTTCTCCGGAGGCCTTCTCTCAGGAACGTATTTACGGGGTATTTTATTTTCATTCCAATCTTTTGAGACATAGAGATTGCAGTAACAGCTTCCATACTCCTCTACATCGGCCTCCCTATATATGCATGGGCAGAGGATATCTTTATCCATCTCACGATTACCTGAAGCTAATCTGCATGGACAGGACATATAGCCATAACGTTTTTTGTTTACTAAAAGGGCCTCAAGGAGTTCTATTACCCTTTCTTTGTCCCTGTTAAAGAAGTAACCCTTAGGTTCCTGGACCTTCTTCAAGGTCTCATATAGTTTTTCCGCCTCATTCATAATCCCAGGACCTCCCTTATTTCTTTTTCTTTAAATCCCACGATAACCTTATCTCCAATAATGATTGTGGGAAATGAACAATTAGGGTTCCATTTTTTCACGTCTTCAAGAACTGCGGCCCTTTCTTCCCCCTCGAGAAGGTCCACATCTTGAAACTCATACTGAACCTTGCAGTCATTCAAAAGCTTTTTTGTGGCCTTACAATGACTGCAAGTACTGAGGGAATACATCTTAACTCTGTTTTCCATACATTACATCCTCTCTTTTCACTCAATTAATAGTTAAATAAATGACATGATATAAATTTTAACATAGATTTATAATTGTTCTCGGACATCAGTGCCGTAATATCTGTGGCAGTGGCATTGTACATTTTTTTCTTTATTTGTTACAAGTTAGGCCGCTTCCAGCGCCCTCCTGTCACTCATATCCATAAGAACCCTTTCCCTGGCCTTATCAATGCCTAGAGCCTTTCTCTTCTTATCAATATGCGCGATCATCGTTTGGGCCATTTCGTGAGGATCTCTTGCGAACCCCCATTTACCATACCCCATTTCTTCCAGGCCCTCAAAAAGCAGCTTGTGAAATTTAGTCTCCTCAATAATCGGAAAAGTGACACCGAAGACCGTATATACACCTGAGGCCACAAAATAGTGCCCTATGGAAATGGCCTTTTCACTCATCCATTCGGGCGCTGCCCCTGCGGCAGGCAGATCCGCAATACAGTCACCAAGGCCTCCCACTTTTACCATTTCAGCGGCCGCGATAAGTATCCGGCTGTTATCAACACAGGATCCCACACCTAGTACGGGGGGCATACCCACAGCTTCGCATACTTCTTTCAGTCCGGATCCGGCGAGGTGTGCGGCTTCCGGTTTATAAAGGCCTGCTTTGGCGAGAGAGATCTGCGAACAACCGGTCTGAAGTACCAGGACATCGTTCTTTATCAGTTCCTTGACAAGTTCAACGTGCACATAATCATGCTTAACTCTCGGGTTTGTACAGCCTACTACCCCGGCTACACCCCTGATCCTGCCGTTGATAATATTGTCATTTAGCGGAGTATAGGAGGCCCTGAAGGTCCCGCCTAACATGTAATTGATGTATTCGTGGGAAAAGCCATGGATACCCGTTGTCTTTTTCTTTGGAATCTCAACAGGCAGGCTACGGTTCTTAAAACGCACAATGGCCATTTCAACAATAGCATCCGTGCATTTCCGCGGATCGTGTTCCTCGAATTCAACATGCTCTGCACCCTCAATATGGCACCTCGGATTGGTTGTAAAGAGCCTCGTCCCATAACACTCGGCCACCTTGGCCAGACCCTGCTTGATGCACTGTACGTCCACGCCCATGGCATCCACAGCCCCTGTGATCAGGACCGCTTCTGTTGACATGAAGTTGCCCGCATGGGGTATCCCGTGTCTGGAGAGCATCTCAGCACCGGAGCAGCACATGCCAACCAGATTTATACCTTCCGCTCCAGCATCCTTGGCCGCCTTGATAAGAGTCGGATCGTTGACCGAATCCAGCATGGATTCGAAGAGATTAGGTTCATGCCCATGGATGATTACATTGACCTGGTCCTCTTTCAGACAGCCCATGTCTACATCAGCCCTTACCGGCGTGGGGGTTCCGAAAAGGATATCCGAAATTTCTGTGGCAACCATAGAACCTCCCCAGCCATCGGACAGGGCCGTCCTGGTGCATTGTTTGGTGATGTTTTCATAGTGCTGATCCACACCCATATGGGTTCTGTGCATCAATTCCATGATTTCACGCATCGCTCCCCTTGGAACAACTCCATGCTTTCGCCAGGTCTCTAGGGTCTTTTCGGGAACCCTTTTGGCAAATGGGATTTCACCCTCGACCTGGATATAGGTCCGTTCCAGCTCTCGGTAAAGGTCTCTTGCGATATCTTCTATCTCCCGGCCTTCGACTTCAATGCCTATCTCCCTTGCCAAATCTTCCAGTTTGATGGGATCCTTTATATTATAATCCTTGATATTTCCGTTCACCACCTCCCTGAACACATCCAACATACTCATCCCATGATCAGTATGTGCGGCGGCCCCGCTGGCCACCATGCGCGCAAAATTTCGAGCCTGAATAGTATCGATGGTGGCTCCGCATACGCCCACTTTCCCGTAAGGGTCCTTGGAGTTTAACCGGCAGGGTCCCATAGAGCAGTGCTTGCAGCAGGCAGAGTCGGCGCCGATCGGGCATGCCTTCATGGCATTTGCGCGGTGGAAAGCGGTTTCCACACCATCCCTTTCAGCCTTTTCAAGCATCTGTGCTGTTGATTCACATATAGTTGTATCTTTAATATTAAGGACTTTCGAATCCTTTTTCATTATAATTTCCTTTTCCATTATATATATCTCCTTCGTGGCCTGACTTTCCCTTCATGGGTTTAGTAAATATTGATGTTATCAAATCGCCCTTTTCCAAAAGGCGACGACTCCATCTTTGCCGAAAAATATCTGGACGAGTTCCCAGCTCTGGGCTCCCCTTTCGTTCAGAATTTTTTCCAGCACTTCTGTCTGGTTCAAGGGAAGTTGGTCAACATTGCATTCGCCTTCATTCGTGCAAAAATAAACGAGATGAGTGAACTCATCGGCAGGATGTTTAGTTATTTCGTATTCAAACTGTCCCATAGAAACTCCTTATAAGGAATCAAATCATTTTTTTAATGCCTTTTGGCAACATTTTGGGTTCTATCTTATACAGATTTACCCTGAGGATAGTACAGATATACCCTTGTCCTCTATTTCTATTCCAAAGGCCCATGATATATCTAAGCACAGGGCCATATTTTTCAAGGAGTAGTCAGAGAACTCTTCATTTCCTTTATTGCTAATCAAGAATGGATATAGCAATCCATTCGAGATTCATGCAGTATTAACTTCAGGCTTCAATAGTGCACTTCGTGAAATCAATCTCTTGGCCACAACCTGAGCACGTGTGCTTTTTGTCGAACTCGTCGGAAAAAATCTCTTTTTCCTTTCCACAATTGGGGCATTTACAGGTAAATGCCTTCAGATCTTTAAACTGCTCCCATCCTGGGCAATGCTGCGGTGTTGACATGACTGATCACCTTTCAATTCAAATTAAAAATTCATAACCTAAGATTGACAACCTCGTAAAAAGTCGCTTTGCGCCTTTTTACTCGGCGGAGGAGGGCTACCCCTCCCCCGCCATTTGAAGTGAA
>CAZUHR010000352.1:0-3807 GCA_964620335.1 uncultured Desulfobacteraceae bacterium | reverse complement strand
AACAGTGGGCATCATGCCCGAAGCGTACACAAATCCAGAAGAAACGGCCTGACGCCAAAGATACTTTTTCTCTTCATAGGGATAAGCCAGATTAGGCTTCCCGCTTCCTGACTCAAAGGGGACTAACACTGTAACATTTGCGAAAGACTTTCTTTCCAATTCATTAGTATCTGCTAAGTCTTCAGGCTCGATATCTGCTGTTTCCATGGTTGTGCAAATCGTGGCAGCGGAACTATCCCTCGTTAGGAGATATGAATCTTGCAAGGTGTGGTCTATAGACACCATTACTTTTTTCTCTTCCATATATTTCTTTGCACCTCCTCCCCTGTAAGGTCAGCAAATCCCCGCACTATCCATTCACGGGCGAGATCAAACCAGCCAACCATCCCCTCGGGTGACGTATCTTTTCCAATTCCACGAACGGTAAGGTCCAACAATAGTAGTGGAAGGCCTGAATCACGGAGCTTTGCGTGCCGGATCGTTATGTGCAATCGACCCGCGCTACGAGGCAAGACAAAGCTCGTTCGCCAATTAATTCCCTCAGGCTCGGGCAAAAATCGGTGTTTATCTGCCCGTAATGAGAAATCAGGAAACACCTTTCGTATTTCATTGAGGGTCGTCCATCCGTCCCCTTGCGGGATGTGGTTGATGTAAGTCATTTCGTACTGTTTGGGCTCAATAACCCCAAGGTCATTTTCTCTCAAAAATGATTCAAACTGAGCCAAACGCTCTTTAAATAGTTTTATCACTTGTGGATACCGTGGGTATTCGTCCTCTGGCAGAACTTTCTTCCAGTTGTGCAAAAATCGATCGCGCTGTACCTGAATGATTCCATTGTCATTTTTATGCACAAACCAAGTCCTTGGCAATGGGGGCACATTAGCAAGTTGAAGGTCAATTTGAGGCTGTTCACCGAAGCGCTCGATTACGGGAGTTAACGGGGGCACCTCTCGACAAATTGGATATTCCGGTTTGTATTTCTCCCATAGTAAACCAAAGTGCGGCGCAAGCAGTGTATCGATAGATTTAAAAAGAATTCCGCAGACTACTTCAATAACAGGTGGTCTTTCATAATCTGGCAAGTTTTTTGAGCCATTTTCCATGTTGGTTACTCCAGACATCATTAGTTATACCATATTATAAACACTACCGTCATCAATTGCATTGCTTTTTTTTATAGCATTAAACATTCAATATTGCTGATGAACACTTCTTTATAAAATACGTGTTTGTTTTAAGACAACATTCTGATTAGCAAGGATAAATTGCAATATCTGTGTTAGTCATTTTTGCCCAAATAAAGAGCTTTTTTGATGTTGGTTCTTCTCCAACCATTATTGCGAGAAAAGCTATTAGAGACGTAAACTTTATTTCCTCCTGTCCTGAACCGCCTTGAAGTTTTGCAAACGGAAAGTGATTAAAGAAAGTTTGCTTTTCATTTGAGAACTCCTTTCGCTATATCCCGATAAAAATTGAGAGCGGCTACGCGAAACGGATCTGGAGGCTTTAATTCGCTGAGAGTCAAGGAATATTCTTCCTCGGTTAATTCATAAAGATGAGCTACATAGGCCTCTATTTCTGTTTCCCCCGTTTCTTGAACCACATATCAAACCGCAAAGGAATATACACTTTTCCCTGCCCCGAAATATGAGTCATAAACGTGTTGATATACAGCATCGCATTTTTTCTGATATAACTCAGGACTGTACGCCTGTGGCAATCCACGATCAAAGATATCTTCGATGGCCACGCGGACCTGCGCCCTAGACTGTTGACGCTTTCGCCAGTCAAGCACCAGCTTTTCCTTCTTAAGGATTTCAAGAAGCTCCCGGCCAACCTTCTTAACCTGCTGCGCTTCCTTTTTTGTGAGAGATATTTCCGGCTTGGTCAAAAGATCAAATATGGCGAGTTCCTCTTCTGTTAGCTGTTCCGAAATTCCCCGTTTTTCCTCTTCGTTTAGGCCCTGGGCAAAGGAAACAAGTCGTTTGAAAAACTCGTCAATGTTCATACTTCCGGCGTTGTATTCATCGATCATCCTCTGGAAGAGCTCAAGATAATCCATTCGGGTCCGGTTGAGGCGAACCATCTTTCTGAGCTTGCTGCTTATTTTTCCTTTGAGTTTCTCTGCCTCCGTACGCTTTCGTCCCTGCTCGAACTTGGCCTTGAGTGCTTCAAAATCGATTTTGCTCAAATCCACCACTTGCTCTGTAGTCCACGCCCCTGCCGGATCACGAATGACATAACCTTCAGCGGCAATGGAATCATCAAGTAGTTTCTCTACCTCCCCCATTACCCCGGAGATATCAGCGGGAGGCGTTAGTGAACGAAGTTTCTGTGCAATAACATCGAAGAGAATGCATTTCGGAGCCAGATCCTTTGCTGCCGGATCAGGAAGAATCGCTTTATAGAGCTTGTTCACATTGCCTGCAAGCAAGAGATAGTCTCTTTTGGAATCATCGTTGACCAAAATGGCGTCTATCGCATTATCAAGAAGTTTTATTTGTTCGAAGCCCTCTGAACCCTTTATGGCTTCTAAGTCGATCCCTTGTTTCACACAGAAGGTCTTTGCCTCGGAAATTATCTGCTTTAGTTGATCCACTAAGGCCGATTTATCTTTAACAGGGGTTTCACCTTCCTTCACTCCTCCGCCAGATCCTGAGCCATATATTGCAAGCGCCTTTTGCAAATTGCGGAAGACACCAACATAATCGACAATCAGGCCGTTTACCTTGTCCCGGAAGACACGATTGGCCCGCGCGATGGTCTGCATCAGGGTATGGTTGCGCATGGGCTTGTCGAGATAAATGGTTGCACAGCAGGGGACATCAAAACCGGTCATCCACATGGCGCATACAAAGACTATACGGAAAAGGTCATCAGGGTCTTTGAACTTGGTATCCAGATCTTCTTTAACCATACGTTTGCGGTGCGGGACAATATCGAGCCCCTTTTTCTTCATCTCCTCTATTTCATTCTGTGATTGGGAGACCACGACCGCCATATCGGTTTCTTTCATGTAACGGATCTTAGCCTCGATCTCTGATTGATTTTCCGTACGCGTAATGCCAAGCTCTTTCTTCAGTATCTCTATTTCCTGCTTCCAATACTTACTGACCTTGTCATGCATCCGAACTGCCGTTGCCTTGTCTATACAGACCACCATGGCCTTGCCCTTAAAGCCTCTGCCTGTGAAATGTTCAACGATATCCTTAGCCACGGTCTCCAGCCGGTCATCCCGGGCTATCAGGTGATACTCCCTGGCAAACTCGCGTTCTAACTTGTTTTCCTGCTCCTCATCCAGTTCGGCCTCCTCCAGAAGCCGTTCCATATCCTCGTTAAGGTTCTCATTGGTCAGTTGCAGCTCCGGGATTCGGTTTTCGTAATAGAGCGGAACCGTGGCCCCGTCATCCACTGACTGTTTGAAGTTATAAACACTCACATAGTCGCCGAAGACCTGTTTTGTCCTCTCTTCGCCCACGATCAGTGGGGTGCCGGTAAAGGCTATAAAGGATGCATTGGGCAATGCTGTTCTCATGTTCATGGCTAAGGTGTCGTACTGACTGCGATGGGCTTCATCGGTAATAACAATGATATTCGCACGCTGCGAGAGTACCGGGTGTTCCTCTCCCGTCTCGGTACGGAACTTGTGGATCAGCGTAAAGACATAACGATGGTCCTCTCGGAGTAATTGACGCAGGTGAACGGAACTTGTGGCCTGGGCCTGCTTTTCGGTGACCACGCCGGCACTGACGAAATTTTTATAAATTTGATGATCTAATTCCTGCCTGTCAGTAACTATCACGAATG
>CAZUHR010000351.1:0-3842 GCA_964620335.1 uncultured Desulfobacteraceae bacterium | reverse complement strand
CTCCTGTTTTTATATCAAGATCGGATACGTCCAGCTCGCCGGAGATCAGTTTGGGCAGGAGGAGGTCGCGGGTTCGGCGAAGGTTGGTGTTCCGACTTAACAAGCACCTGATTAGGTCTCGCATTGGATCTGCAACTTGAGCGAATAATCGAGCTATCTGTTCATTTGGGATGAGAACTCCCTGTTCCTTGAGGAATTTGAAATGCCGCGCATATGCGAAATCTGACAAATCAATAGATTTCAGGACATAGTAGAAAAGAGATATAGGCATCCGTTCCGTGTTTGGCCGCAATAGTTGGGTGCCATCAGCACCGCATGCAAATGGAAAGTCAACATATTTCAAAATTCTTGTATGATCACCAAAGACTATTATAGGAAGTGGACTATCAAATAGCGTTTCCTGATCAGTTGTATATCCCCCGATGAAATCTCTTCCCTGATCCACAACCGGAATCGGTCCATCCGTTACATAAGATTGCTTCTTCAGTTTTTTCTTTCTTTTTACCTTTTCCAAAAGGCCACCAATCTTGATTAACTCCCACCTCTCCGGAATTTTCCCCAGTGGGGAATCAACCATTCGAACCCTTTCATGGCCGGGAAAGCGGAATTTGACGAACCAATCTTGATATAGGGATTGGGCCATATCCTCCAGGATTTTGATGCGCTGCAGGTTGTTCTCAATCAGATCATCATAGGCAGAAAGGATAGTCGCGATTTTTCGCTGGATAGGATGTGTGGGTGCAGGTACTTGCAAATCTGCAATCGATTGAATATCAGCCCGTTGTCGTCCAGAAGCACCCGACATGCTTTTTTCAGCCGGTCCACGGATGAGGTCTGTAGATGCTAAGTAATAGACGTAGGCTGGCTCAGAAATTCCTGGATTGGCTCGAAATACAAAGAATTCAGTTGAACCAAAGCATTCTTGGCTGCCAAGGCCAGCAAATTGGGCAATCTTACCGTTCTCGAGACAGGGGGTAATGCGTGCAAAAAGCGTGTCCCCTGAACGAAATTTTGATCCACCACCCTTGAATGGACGTGTCTTACGGGATGTCACGTAACGCCGACCCGGGCTGACGGCCTCCATTTCAATGAACGGGTAGTTCTTGCCCTTCTCTAAATTCACCCGTGGATTGATGCAGACAAACTCAGCAAATCGCATCATTTCAACCATTACACATAGCCTTCCAACAACTTCCCCAAATTCTCCCCAATTCGATCCTCCAACACCCTGGCCTCTGCATTGAGCAATTCCAGCTCCTCGTTTAATCCTTCCAGCCTCTCCCGGAAGTCAAAGTCATCCTCTTCACGATCAGCAACTCCCACATAGCGACCCGGATTAAGGCTCCAGCCCTGGACCTTTATCTCGTCAATAGTTGCCATTTTGCATAATCCGGGCACATCAATATATTTGCCGTCTGGAAACTTCTCTTTCAGTATTTCAGCGCTTTTATGCCGGTTTTCGGTCTCCTCGCTGCGGTAAAGCCGCACGATGTTTGCAAGAAATTCTATCTGCTGCGGGGTGAAATCGCGGTGGGCGCGGTCGATCTGGCGGAAGATATGCCGAGCGTCTATAAAGAGGACTTTGTCTTTGCGATCAGTGTCCTTCTTTCCCCTATCCAGGAAAAAGAGGGTGCAAGGCAAAGTTACCGTGTAGAAAAAATTAGGGCCGATAGCCACCATGACATCCACGGCCTGATCCTTTATGAGCTTTTTACGGATATCCAGTTCCGAGGCACGAGCGTCTGAGGCTGAATTTGCCATGACAAAACCGGCCCGCCCTTTATCGTTCAGGGTGCTGTAGAAAATCTGAATCCAGAGGTAGTTGGCGTTATCCACCCTCGGCATGCCAAAGGGAAAGCGGGGATCATCCTTGAGACGCTCCTTGTCCACACGGTTCACATTAAAAGGCGGATTGGCCATGACAAAATCAAACTTGCCAGGGCTTGTATGGAGATCTTCGTAATAAGTATTGCCCTGCCGGATATCGCCGGCCAGCCCGTGCACCGCCAGGTTCATCTTACAAAGCCGCACGGTCTCGGATACGCGCTCTTCGCCATACACACTAATCTCAGCGCTTGGGTTTCGCTTATGTTCCGCTACAAACCGAGCGCTCTGGACGAACATGCCGCCGGAGCCACAGGCAGGATCAAAAATTCGGCCTTGGTACGGCTCGATTATATTCACAATCAGCCGGACAATCGAGGTCGGCGTGAAGAACTCGCCACCCTTCTGTCCCTCGCTCATGGCAAAATTGCCAAGGAAATATTCATAGATTTTCCCGAAGGCATCCCCCTTGATATCCATGTGGATTGACGCCATGAGTTTGAGCAGTTCAACTAAGGTGGAGTTATCCAGGCGGTTATAAGACTTGGGCAGAACGTCCTTGAGGTCCGGATTGTATGCCTCAACTGCCTTCATGGCATCGTTGATTGCTTTTCCAATGTTTTCTCCCTCAGGTATATCAAGAAGATTTTTAAAACGAGCCTTCTCCGGCAGGTAGAGCACACCTAATGCCTGGTAATCGGACTTGCCGATCTTCTTCCGTCCGGTGCCTTTTCCCTCAAGTTCCTTCCCAGCTTGACCGAATTTGTGATCGGCATAGCGGAGAAAAATCAATCCCAGCACTGGAACCGAATATTCGGAAGCCTTTAGCTTGGAATTAGCGCGAAGCTCATCTGCTGCGTCCCAGAGTCTCTTTTCAATCTCGTTGTTATTCTGCGCCATTTTTGTAATTCCTTAATCGACTTCACCTCTCTGCTCAATCGGTGTTTCTATGGTCTTTAGGATGTGTTTCTCCAGATATTCTATCCCTTTTACAAACGAACCCGGATCAAGTTCGTCCAAAAGATTCCATGAATCCAAATAACCCTCGGGATCATTTATAATTTTTCGAATGAATTTCAGCATTCCATTTAGATATGCATTTTCGTCCTCATAATCTTTGCTCCGTACACCTAAATCGCACTTTAAAAAATCCGTGATCGAATTTGCGATAATAATGCTTTCATAGGCCATTTCGGTAAGATTATCGGTATCCATGTTTACCTTTCACACCCGGTTTTCCAGTTATAATGCAGGGATTCTTTTAAACTCACGCTTGTTATTGGTTAGGAGTGTAAGTGATAACTGAGCCATGCGGTGTTGTTATTGTCAGCTTTAGTTTACAATAAATTTAATATATTGTAAGGTATAATTTATTTCTAAAGGTTGGATTTCGGAAATTAAGGAGTATGCTAAATGAAAAGTCTTGCGGAATGGCAGTATGGAACACCGGATGAAAAGAGGCTTTTGGAAAGATGCCGGGATATTGTGGTCTCGATAGAACCCGGCGCGGACGTAATTCTCTATGGTTCTTATGTCAGAGGGGAGGCGAGACCGGATTCGGATTACGACATTTTCATTTTGGTAGATACTTCTCTTACTAAAGAACTGGAAGACCGGATTAGTTTTGCCATATATGATCTGGAATATGAATCTGATGTTATCTTGAGTGTGCATGTTTATGAAAAGAGTTTCTTTCAAAGCTCATTGGGAAAGGTTATGCCCCTTTTCAACAATGTTAGGGAAGAAGGGGTTCGCATATGAATGGCTCTGAAATAACCCTGATTTTGATAGACGAGAAAAGGGAGACTATGGAGATTACTTTAGATTTAATGCTGAGGATGTGGAGGATTGGCTGAAAAGAGTTGAGAAAGCAATTGAAGAAATATTTCAAGCCATTGAAAACCAACTGTCGGATTCCTGAATAAAAATCTCAAAAAACTTACAGTCTGTTGCGTGACATTTAATAGGCTTTCAGGTAATGCCCGAACTGCCGGATGTTGAGGGGTGAGAAGCGGTCA
>CAZUHR010000350.1:0-3846 GCA_964620335.1 uncultured Desulfobacteraceae bacterium | reverse complement strand
GTTATGGTGGGTACAAATCCCACGTTGTATTTCCAGTCAGGATCATCCGTGCCGTCCACCGTGATATGCATATGGATATCTTCTCTTTTTTCCCACTCGGCCAGCTCGTTCCGGTAAAGTAACAGGCCGGGACTCCTGGCACCGTATACCACGGTAATGTCATTAAATTTAGCCCTGTTCTTAGGATCAATCATATATATGATACTCGATCTTAATGTGGTAAAGGCAAAACCACCGCCAATGATTACCACGTTTTTTCCTTCCATCTCTTCCCAGGGATACCAGTTTCCCAATGGCCCCCTGATACCCATGATGTCATCTTTTTTCATGTTGTGAAGATGGGTGGTCACAAGACCGGTCTTGTTCACGGTAAAGGTGACATATCCCTTTTCGGTAGGGGATGATGCAATGCCAATAGGGATTTCTCCCTTCCCGGCTATGGATAGCTCGGCAAACTGGCCTGGTATGTAAGAAAACTTCTTTTCATCTTCCGGGTCTAAAAAGACAAACCTGAAGGTCTTGAGATTTCTATCCTCGGTCTCTGTGATCACTTCGTCTATACGAACCGGATAGGGTAAATACGGATTTTCCAATGGATGTTCTCCCTTAAAGAAAGTGAGCTAAAATGCCTAAAGTTTGAAGTGGCTAAAGTTAAAAAGCTTTTGATTTTAGTTCATTTTAGACACTTTAGATCACTTTAGTCACTTTATTTACTTCCATAGCTGTTCATCAACTCACACACGTGTCTTATATCAATGTTCACGGGACAATACCTGATACAGCGGCCGCACCCGGAGCACTGAACGCCGTTGTCATATTTATCTACATAATACTTGAGCTTGTGCATGAACCGCTGGCGTACCCGCTGAAACTTGTTGTCCCTGGGATTATGTCCTGAACCGTGAAGTGTAAAAAGAGGAAACATGCAGGAGTCCCAGTTCCTGATCCGGTCACCCTCTTTTCCTGATACCTCATCCTGTATGTCAAAGCACCAACAGGTAGGACAGAGATAGGTGCACGTGCCGCAATTGATGCACGAAAAGGCCACTTCCTCCCAAAAGGGCGCATCAAACAGCTCGTTGATTTCCTTTTCTTTGAGCCTGTCCGTTAAGACACGTGCTTTTATCTTATCTGAAGCAGATTCGGCCAACTCCTCAGCACGTTTAATGGAGGCCTCATCCGCCTTTTTTCCTGCTTGGGCCTTGTCTAAAAAGGCCTCTCCCATCTCCGTCAGAGACTTGGCAAGAAAGCTGTCTTTTAAGTCATATAAAATGACATCAAGGCCCTTCTCATCAAATGGACCACCTCCCACCTGTGTGCAAAAACAGGTGGACATGGGCTCACTGCAGCCAAGACCCACAAGAATCGTTGATTCATATCTTTTTGTCCATAACGGATCTTTATATTCGGGATTGTCAAAATTGAGCCTTACAATCTGAAATGCGTGGGCATCACAGGGTCTGATACCGGCAATGGCCTGGGGTAAGTAGTCCTTCTCGGATTCCTTCAAAATATGGGCATCAGGATCGTTTTCATTAAGAGAATACTCAAACATACGCTCCGATTGGGGATATACCAGCCCCTTGGGGGAAAGACGGGTGTTGGAATAGTCAAAATCAGGCGTGCTTCCTTCATTTAAGTCCTTGAACGTGTGAAAGTCCCCGTCCTTTACCGGCACAAAGAGCCTGTAGGACTCCTTAAGGCCTTCTAAGGCCTTTAACCACTCATCCTTTGTAAATAGCTTTTCTGTCATAAAATTTACCTTTATCCCTCGCCTGAGGATTATGAGGAGGCTTATGAGATCTTTTCTTCGATTCCGGGTCTCCCGGCCTGGTCTTTTCTACGACTTATCTGCGGGGGAGTTTTGCCCCCTCCGCATTCCCCTCGCAAAGCTCGGGGCTGCGGTTTCCCCCACTGATAAGTCGTGAAAAAACAGCGGCCTCCCGACAGTCACTCAGAAAAGACCTCATAAGCCTTGACATAACTTTACACAGTCCTTTCAAACGGCTCGGTATGAGACTCTTCTTAAGTCCGCATCTACTCCTGCATTGCAAGCGGCCCTCCCTGCGATCTGCCGGAACAGAAGGCTGTGGATTCCAGTGGGCCTTCGCCTTGAGCTTCATTATTATCTTATAAAGTCGTTATAATCATCCGGCCTGTAAACATCCAATGGCGGTCTTTGATCAAGACTTAACCCCGCTTCCCACTTGAAAAGATCAAACACATCCTTGTTCAGCTTCCTGGTAAACTGTCTTACAGGAATACCCACAGGACATACCCTCTCACACGCACCGCAATCAGTACACCTGCCGGCACAGTGATAGGCCCTTAAGATATGAAACGTCATGGTGTCGGTGGGATCAATGCTTTTCCCCACCCACTGGGGCCGGGATTCGTCCACAAAACAGGTGGGACAATAACATAAAGGACAGGCGTTCCTGCAGGCATAGCACCGGATGCAATCGGAGACCATTTGAGTGAAAAAATCCCACTTCTCATCACTTGCCATACCTTCAAGCTCTTCCACATCCCCGTACGCCTCCGCCACCTCCTGCTCATTAACAGGCTCACCTATCATCTCATCGTATTCCACAGGATTGCGGTGCTCGCATACCTTGCAGTTTCCCTGAAGAAAATCTTTCTTCTCAAAAACTTCTTCAAAATCATTACCCCTGACCGTAAATCTCTCCCCGTCTTCTTCTACCTCTAATATCTCCCTTCCTCCCACAGCCCTTGATACAGCCCTGTGATCAATCATCCCGGTACAGGGAATACCCACAATATAAAGCTGCTCCCTTTTTATCTGGTTCTCAATAATATGCGTTACAATGTTCCTGGAATTGCAGCCGGTCGCCAGAACACCTATCTTATTTTCCTGCCTCTTGGTCAGGTAATTACAGAGATTAAGACTGCAGAAACTGTCCCAGTAAAGTGTGTCCGCCCTGTCAGAATCAGATATCAGTACCGGCTCGTTCATCATGGGAACCGTCCCTTTCCTGTATCCAATAAATACATCCACCGCTTTGTCTTTAAGCAATTTTTTGGCCGTTTCTCTGATCCCCTCTGTGTACATAACCATTATGCCACCTCAGCCCTTTTCTTGATAAAATGCCTGGCCGGCCCCAGTCCCTTGACCGCCTCGCTTACATCCCTTGCAACTTCAGCAAACTTGGTCGCTTCAGCAGATGATATCCAGGAAAAATGAAGCCTCCCCGGTTCAATACCAATGTGTTCCATAAGATTCTTAAGTAGCGCAAATTTGCGCCTGGCATAGTAATTACCTTCCAGGTAATAGCATTCCCCGGGATGTCACCCCGATACCCACACACCGTCCGATCCGTGACGAAAGGCAGCCAGGATAAATTTGGGACTCACCCTGCCGGAACATGGTACCCGGATTACCCTGAAATTGGGTGGGTACTGGAGACGGCTTACACCGGCTAAATCAGCCGCACCATAGCTGCACCAGTTGCACAGAAACGTCGTGATCTTAGGCTCCCAATCGGTCATTGTTATCTCCTCTTTTTTAGACAGGATCAACAGGATTTTCAGTATAATATAAAGCTCTAAATTTTATATCTCGTTAATCATGGCCATGATCTGGTCTTCACCAAAACCCTTGAGATTGATGGCACCAGACCTGCATGAGGCTACGCACAGTCCGCATCCCTTGCACAGAACAGGGTTTATCTCAGCCTTCCCTGCAAAATGCCCCTCCTCAATAAACGACGGCGCAGAATATGGACAGATCGCTACGCATACCCCACAACTGCTGCAAAATAAAGGGGCTACATACGCTACCGTGCCTCCTACCTGGATGTTCTTCTTCGCAAGAAGGGTAACCGC
>CAZUHR010000349.1:0-3870 GCA_964620335.1 uncultured Desulfobacteraceae bacterium | reverse complement strand
TCCGGCTTCTCGTGAATCACCCAATGTGTGCCTTCGGGTATTCGTTTAACAACAAGCTCATCAACATAGTCTTCAAGACCAGCCAGGTTTCCGACTAGCAGCGCTTGATCCAATTCACCCCATATGACCAGTGTGGCGACATGCACCTTAAACGTTTCACGCGGCAAGTCCACGATATTTTTAATATGCTCTTTATCTTTGTTAGAGGTTGGGGGATAGAGGGGAGATATACGGTAATAATTAAGTGCCCCGGTAAGTGCACCGGGCTGGGACCAGGCCTTAACATATGTCCGGCGAATCTCCTCTGTCATCACCCATTTACTTCCCCATTTGAACAAAGCATTAGTCAACCACGTATAGTTATTATCCGACAGTATCTTTTCCGCTTCTGGAGAACGCAGGGTGAGCATATACTGACTAGCCTTCTGTTGATTGGGATTGTTCAATAATTCCCGGGCGAACACTGCCGGATGCGGCGCGTTTATGATAATTAATTTTTCCAGGCATTCAGGGTGGCGGATCGCAAATGACCAGGCAACTGCCCCTCCCCAGTCGTGGCCAACCAGAATAAATTTCTTATGACCAAGATATTCGGCTAAAGCCCGCAAATCTTCAATCAGATCCTTGATCTGATAATGTTCAGGCCCAGCCGGTTTTGAGGACAAATTATAGCCGCGCATGTCAGGTGCCACAGCCTCGTGATCTTTACCGAAATCCACGAGATGCCTTTCCCATTCCCCCCAAAATTCGGGAAAACCATGGACGAACATGATTAATTTCCCTTGGCCAACGCTTATATAGTGAAGCCGGATTCCGTTAACCTCTGCATAGTTGCTGCGAATATTCATTTAACTTACCTTTAATCCCTCTCTTGGAATAACTTTGAATTAAGTATGGATTTATCCCGCCTGTCGGTGCTTAGTGTCGATTTATCCGCCTATGGAGGGTCCGCTATCTACTCCCAATGGAATTTTGTTGGCTTTTTTTCCACCGGGGTTAAATGCCTGCCCTATTGAATGCGAAGCATATTCAATTGGGGCACGGCCTATTTAACTGGGACCTGACCCACTCCTCAATCAACATGCATGTTTCAAAACCCATACCTCAGGTCCAGCCGTCGGCAATTTATCCCGTGACAGCTCGATCTCGCTTTGCTGGAGTTGATTAACTTTTGCCATTTTCTCCAGAAAATTGTCTACCCCCGAGATCGGGAGATCGCATTTGTCTGTTTTGAAGTGCATGGGTATAATCAACTTGGGGTTTAAAGTCTCGGCTATCTCGGCAGCACCATCGGCGTCCACAGTGTATGTTCCGCCGACAGGGATCAAAAGCAGGTCCAGGGGACCAATAGCCTCAATCTGTTCGGCGGAAAGCTGATGACCCAGATCGCCTGCAAAACATATGTTAATTCCATCAACTGTAAACACAAAAACAGTATTCTCCCCACGCTCAGAACCACCGGATTCGTCATGGTAAGTAGAAATACCCTTTATCTTGATATCCTTTACCTGACCCGAATCCTTTATTATCTTTGGCGAACCGGGTATTCCCTTTGCATAGTTGTGGTCCGCATGGTTGTGGCTGACCAGCACTCCGTCTGCCTTGTCCTTTACCTGGTCATACTTTAATACACCAGCGTATCCGCTTGGATCGTATGGGTCCGTAACAAGCATTGTGCCGTCAGAAGCCGTAATGGTGAAACTTGCATGTCCATTCCATTTAATCTTCATTTGTATCCTCCTTTCTATATATCTGGGTAACAGTCAATAACAGGAAACGGGGTAATCTTTTTTTATAAGGCAATCCTCTATCCCCCTTGAATTTAAATCAAACCCAAATGATTGAGTTGAGGGGCAAGAGTCAAAAGCCGATCTTGCCTTTTCATGAACCTCCTTTCAGAAATCGAACTTGAGATCTGGTTTTTTTATGTAACATGGGATTATATCATAATTGAGGCAGAAAAAGCTTCCGAAACCTAAGTAAAAAAGAGGGGCATATTTTTGCCCCTTCAATTGTCCGCAACATTAAAATGAAACTGTAAAAATCAAGGGAGTCCCCTATTTTTTCCTATTTTTCTTGAAAATAATCCAATATAAACTAAGGTTGTAAACAGGTGCGCGGGTATCATTCGGAAACATATCATAAAGGAGAAATGTCATGGAAGTTGAAGAACTCTGGAAGGTGTTTCAAAAGCACATGGGTTATACGGACGAGCAGATGGCGGTTTTCCGGTCAGACCCGGAAAAGGTGCAGATGGTGACCCAGACCCCAGATTTTGTGAAGTGCAAGGTCGTTGCCGAGGTTATTGAATCGGAGAACTGCCACGCCGGGCACAAGGTCGGCGATAAGTTCAACATGACAGCCGGCGGCGTATTGATCGGCGAGGAATGTCCCAACCGCATGTGCATGTTCGCCCTGGGACCGGTTGCCGGTATTTTGCCGGCGATATACGAGCGGATCTTCTCAAAATCCGATCCCGACTACGAGCGGTCGAACATCGTCCAGTGCACCGATATCGGGCTTGACAAGGGCGGTTGGGGAAAGGTGCTGATGAAGGTCTCCATCGAAAAACCGGGTTGATTTGATTTTATCGAGATTATACCGGACATGGTGAAGAATTGCGGAGATCATGATATATAATGATAGGTATTTCCAGAAAAAACTGTAGAACTAAAGGGCGTCGCCTATTTCCCGGGGGGATTCAGTATGCCGGAAGTAGATCCTAGCGTTATTGGCAGGAAGACTGAACCGGTTGTCTTCCAATACACCTGGAAGGATGTTGTCCTTTATGCCTTGGGGGTCGGGGCCTCGGCAGATGAACTCTCCTTTGTGTATGAAAACGCCCCCGGCGGGTTGAAGGTATTGCCGAGTTTTTGCGTTGTGCCCGCCATAAAGGCCTTTCCCTATATAGGTGAGAACATCGACTACTCCCGATTTCTCCACGGTGAACATATGATACGCCTGTCACGCCCCATCCCGCCTGAAGGGGAAATCGTGCAGGTGGGTGAAGTGACTCATATATACGACAAGGCAAAGGCGGCTGTTTACAATGTTCAGATTAAGGGAGAAACAAAAGACGGGAGACATCTTTACGACATCGAGTGGATTTCTTTTTATGTGGGTGCCGGAGGGTTTGGCGGGGATCCGGGTCCCAAGTCGGAAACAGTGACGCCGCCGGATGGGGTGGAGCCTGACTTTTCCATCTCTTACCCGGTTGCTGCGAATCAGGCCGCCATCTATCGATTGAGCGGTGATATCAACCCGCTGCACCTGGATCCTGCTGCTGCCGTGCGGGGCGGGTTCGACAGGCCTATCCTCCACGGACTCTGCACCTACGGGTTTGCCACCAGGGCCATTGTGAACGGACTCCTTGACGGCGATGTGGCCCGTCTGAAAGAGTTCAGGGCCCGTTTTACCGATGTGGTCTACCCGGGAGAAACTCTAACAACGCTGGGGTGGAAGCACGAAGGGCAATACATTATCCAGGTCAAGACCGAACGCGCTATTGTTATGAGCAATGCCGTTGCCGGAGTGGAGGTATAAGACCGAATCGAACTTCTATTTACTTAAGCTATCCTTAACTGTTCTGAAACCTTAAAAGGCCAATTTTCATCGCGCAACTCAATTTTCCCCGGTGTCCTCATTTCCAAGAGTCAAGAGCAGATTTATCCCGTTAAATGCTTGCCCCATTGAATGTGAAGCATATTCAATTGGGGAGCAGCCTATTTCGCTGGGAACTAGCCCCATTTCAAAGAATAGTGAGTCCTTAAAATGATCTTTTCGCCCTCGAAAAGGTCCATATAGGGCCTGACCAAGGGTGTTTTTGCAACTTTTATCTAATAGTTTTAAATACTTATCGTGACCCCATTT
>CAZUHR010000348.1:0-3871 GCA_964620335.1 uncultured Desulfobacteraceae bacterium | reverse complement strand
AGGGACTATCTCCACTTAATCGGACAAAAGCGTCAAATTTGTAAACTTTAATTGCCTCCAGGAACCGCTGTGCAACATTATCAAGCGGGCCCCGATAGTAATCCACTCCCATATGCCTACAAAGCTCCTCAACAGGATCGTCAGAATTTTTATTCGATGTAGCGACAACCACCCGATTGATCGACTCACATTTGTAGAGGCTCTCAAGGAGGTATTCGAGCATGGGCTTTCCGTTCACCCTGTAAAGCACTTTTCCCGGATACCTGACGGAACTCATTCGCGCCTGAACGACAACTCCAATCAACATGATTTACTCTTATCGTAACCGGATCTCTTATATTACCTTGCCCTAAATCGTGCTCCCGGCCTGCATACCGCTCACTCTATAGTACCACTCCTTTGAGACAAGAAGCTGATCGTGAGTGCCCATCTCCACTATTCGTCCTCCATCGAGTACGATTATTTTGTCCGCACCCCGGATCGTACTAAGCCTGTGAGCGATAACTATGATGGTGACCTTTCGCTCTTGACGCATGGCATTGATCGCCTCCTGGATGTCTCTTTCAGCTTCTGAATCCAGGGAACTGGTAGGTTCGTCAAGGACCAAAATCGGCGCATTTTGCATAAACGCCCTGGCAAGAGAAAGCCTCTGTCTTTGGCCACCTGAGAGGCGCACAGCCCTTTCACCAAGCACGGTTGAAAGGCCTTCCGGCAGCGTCCTCACAAATCCTTCCGCCCTTGCCTTTTTAAGGACTTCCCATACCTTGCTCTCCGGAACATCTGAATTAGCAAAAGCGATATTGGCAAGAACCGTGTCATTAAACATGAAAGCGTCCTGGGATACAAACGCCATAGACCTTCTGAGGGAGGCTAAATCAAAAGTTTCAGCAGGGCATCCGTCAAACAGTATCTCTCCTTTTTGAGGAATACGAAGCCTGGGTAGAAGGTCCACCAATGTCGACTTCCCGGCACCGGACGGGCCTACCAGGGCGGTCATTTCACCTGCTTTGAAAACAGTGTTGATATCTGAGAGTGCGGAACGAGATTGCCCGTCATAGGTGAATGTCAAGTCCCGAAACCTGATTTCATTTTCTAATCCATCAAAGACCTGTTTTCCCTCCCCCGTCTCAGGCGCCCTTTCAGCATCTTTCAGGCCTTTGTCAATGGCTTCCACCGCCCCCAGTTGTGCCAAAAAAGTCTGGCGGGAGCGCAGAAATTCCTTGCACAGGGGCGTCAGTCTGATCAGGATGAGAATGAACAATCCCAGCATGGAAAGTGACATATGAAAATATCTGACTGAAAAGTAGAGAATACTCAAGGTACCGGCAACAACCACCGGCTCCAATACCAGATCAACCCTTGCGTTGATTTCTTGAGACTCAAAATTATAGTCTCTGACCTTTTGAGACGCATCGCCAATATTTCCAATTTCCCTTTCAATAGTACCCGTCAGCTTGAGTAACCTGAAGGCCGTTAATCTTTCGATCAGCAGGAAAGACAGGTTTTCGTTTGAGGTCGTCATTGACCGACCCAATTCTCTGGTACGGCGGATATAGTGAGCAACTATCACTCCCGCAACGAGAAGAAAAAGGCCTGCAAAAAATGTCATTGGAACGGATACCCAAAGTAGCACTATAACGAATCCTGCTATTACCAGCCCATTGGATACCATCTCGAATAGACTTGCATATGCGCTAACGGTCCGTGCAGCCTCGATGTTAATAAGGTTGATTTTGTGCCCGGTTGAAACTGAACTATAAAAGCCGTAATTGGAATAAAGATAGGTATTGAAAATTTTCATTCGAATGCGGTGCAGGGTGTCCTGGCTGAGCCAGACGGAATACCTGCGGCGAATGTACATCAAGAGAATTCTTAGAATCATAAGAATAAGGACGGACACAATAAGACTTAATAAAGTTACTTCCAAGCCAAGATAATCGAAGGCGGCAACCAGCCTTTTCCATAAATTGGAACCTTGTGTCAAAATAGAAACGTCTTTGCCCTTCTCGATATACTCCATCAAAGGCAAAAACATTGCCATTCCAAAACCTTCAAAGACCGCGGCCAGGATGGATACGGCCATCAGCTTAAAAATTTTGGACCTGGTAAGGCCGAACTCAATCAAATATTTTAGGAGTAATAACACTTTAGATCAAAGTTCCTAGGGTATCAGACAAATTTTAGATCGTCAGTTTTAGTTTTGCCTTGCCAAAAAGCCCGAAGTTCGAAGCCAAATCTCCACGTTGATAAGGTTCATAATCCATCGCATTTGCTCGTTTTTACTCGAACGGAATCTTTCAACGATTTTCCTTAAGACACCGGAAGAACAATAGTCCGCAAGTCGACAATCCGGATCCGTCAAGTAGTCAAGATAACGGCCCAAACCTTCAGGATTTTTAAGCCATTCCGAAAACGGCAATAGCAGACCGTTCTTACGTCTATATAGTAGCTTCTTTGACAAATATTGTTCCGCAACGGTTTTGAGGACGGGCTTGGTAACTCCGCCAAAAGCCATGTTTTGTCGGGGTATGGAGTTCAGTATCCTTGCAAGCGGTAAATGCACATAAGGAACTCGGGCCTCTACAGAGGCCGCCATCGACATTTTGTCCTGTCTTACCAGCAAGGACTCGAGATATGCTGTTTGATCCACCGCAAAGAGCCTGTGCAGAAAAGTTTTGAACCTGCTGCTTGCAACTTCCCGTGCACCAGGACCGGGTATAAGTTCAGGGAATATTTTATGCAGGGAATGCAAATCATGATAGACTGAAGCATATACAGCAGCATCACGACCGGCAAATTTTTTGATACCCATAAACGGGGGTCTGGTTGGAATAAACTTGGAAGGTAAAATCCGCGAAATGAATTCCTGAAGTCGTAATTTAGTCCAAAGGGCGTAGCGTTCATACCCGCCAAACATCTCATCAGCGCCTTCGCCGGTGAGTACGACCTTGGTAAAGGGTTGTATCTGATCACAAATCAGCATAATCATGACACATCCCAGGTGAGGTACAGGGCCTTCCATGTGCCAAACAGCCTTCTCAAAGGCCTCTGTGAACTCCTTGTTCCCCAGGGGTATTTCATGGTGGTCCAGATGGTAACGTTCGACAACCTCATCCCGGTATTGTGCCTCATCCAAAGGATGATCACCCAGGCTTACGGCAAAAGAAGAAATAGACCAAACGGTCTGACTGCTCGCAAATGCAGCCACAAGACTCGAATCAACTCCTCCCGATAGTTCCAGCGCATATCCCACATCACTCATCAAATGTGCCTTGACCGAGGCTTTAATATTGCTAGAAACAGTTTCAAGAACTTCCTCACTCGATAGAGATGCCTCCTGCTCCAGCAGATCCAAAACATTAAAGAAATAGCGCGAGACTATTTTGCCGGTCTTCAAACAAATTTTGTACACAGTACCCCCAGGAACCCTCTCGATTCCTTTCAGGTTGCTCTTAGTTCCTGCGGCCCAGCCAAATATGAGTAATTCTGCAAGAGCACTTTGGTCAATCTCCGGCTTGACCAGCCGAGTAAGCACACGCATTTCACTGGCAAAAGCGGTTGTTGATCCATTTCGTAACACATATAAAGGCTTAATACCGTAAGGGTCGCGTGCTACAATGGCCCGGTCCTCTCTCCGATCCACGATAGCAAAAGCATACATTCCTTCCAGCCTGTCCAGAATCTTTTCGCCCCACAGCAGGTATCCTTGAAGAATGACTTCCGTATCGCTTTGAGTATGAAAGACGGCGCCCAAAGATTGAAGCTCTTTTCGAAGCTCCTTGTAGTTGTAAATTTCGCCGTTATAGACAATCGAGCAACGACCAGTTGGATCGGTCATGGGCTGGTTGGCATCATCGCTCAAGTCAATGAT
>CAZUHR010000347.1:0-3876 GCA_964620335.1 uncultured Desulfobacteraceae bacterium | reverse complement strand
GTGTCAGTTGCCCTGTGCCGGTAAAAGTTCTTGCCGGTATGGGAGCGGACATTACCATTGGTGTGGAAATATGTATGAGAAGATATCATCCTCTGGAAAACCTCAACATTATTGAGATTCTAGCACGCTCAGAAATGATCACATCACAGAAATTGGCGGGGATGATGGTGGGGACGGCGGATGTGGCGATTTGCCCGGATACCAAAGATATCTTCTGGTCAGAATTTTCAAGGGCGGATGAATTGATAGAGGCGGGCATGGAAGGTGCGAGGGAACGCCTGGGAGAAATAAGGGAGGCCATACGGAAGAAAACTCCGTGGTATAAAAGAATTTTTACTCCTTAATGAATTTATATGTGGCCTGTCTGTATTTTGGGCGGTCTATCACCTTTTGCATATTAACGAGCGTATAAAACGGCTGGTCTACTACAACTGAATTCACCAGCCAGGAAGGAAGGTTACCCCCTGGCTCACTATGAACTTGATATACCACCTCTACGGTATCATTTCCCAGGGGTGTGAAGCGCCAGGAACCGTCAATTTTTTTTACCCTTTGAAGCCCGGTTTTTTCCGGGATATAGTCCGGGATACCTTTAATCTCAATTGTTACAACCCTGTCTTCAGGATTCTGGCTGATTTTATTGTGAACAGCAGCATCCCTGTCTCTTACAGGCCATGGAGCATCATTTATTGTGTAATTGTAAGTCTCTTTTTCGTTAAGTCTTTTAAGCAGTTTGCCCTCCTTGCAGGTGTGTATCCATGAAGGGTATGCGGAAATGTCTTCTACAATGGCAACCAGGCTTGACAGGGAGGCCTTTATGTGCGCTATAGCCTTGTATTCTTTAAAGTTGGATCCTTTTACACTGCGCGTGTAGACAGTGATTCCATTCTGTTTTTTTGCCAGGTCCCAGGCATTTGCCATGTTAGGAAAGATGAAAGCAATGAAGCACAATACAGAGAAAAGGAAGAGTAACAGCCTGAGTTTATGGCCTAAAGTCAGGATTACGGATATATTCGGCCTTTCCATAGTCTTTTTCCTTTTTTCATTCCCCATAGACTGTTGATTGTCAGAAGGGTATGAAGGGTAAATCCTAATGGAATGGAAAAGGCATAGCCAAATGGGATTTTAAGTGCCCTAACAACAAAGAGGCTCATTATAAACATCGCGGCGGTACCGGAAACAGAAAATCCAAAGGCCAGGTAATTGAGAACAGTATCCATTCCATTATTGAGATAGTAAAAGGTCCAAAAGGTTAATAAAAGAGGCATCCAGGCTAACAGGAATGACTTAACTGCATCATAAACCGATTCAACTGGGTTTTGTTTTCTCATAATCTCGGCCAGGTTTTTTGAAAAGCCCTCCCAGATGTGTGAGATGTCTCTGTACATTCTCGTACTGATAAGATTTTCGCCAAATATCCAGTATATTCGATAGCCGCTGTTTTTGACAATTTTCGCAAATGCCATGTCTTCCATGATCTCGTTTCGCACAGAATAGTGTCCGTTTATGGATTCATAGACTTTCTGTCTGAAGAGCATGAACTGGCCGTTGGCGCCGGTTTCGGGCCTTGAAGTATCATTTACATGTTTGAAATTCATGGAAGAGGCTATGGATAGAAAAATACCTGGGAGAAAAAGACGCTCTGATGTTGTTACAAGTTCCTGAAGCGGGTTTATGCTCAACATGTCAATGCGGTTATTTTCAGCAAAGGTCACCGCGGTCTCCAGAAGTTCCGGTTGAGCGTATATATCAGCATCTATAAAGCAATACCATTTTCCATCTGCTATCTCCGCACCCTTCCGGCAGGCATTGTTTTTCCCTGACCAGCCCTCCGGAAGCGGACCGGCACCTGTCAATTTCAGGTTGGGGTGTTTTTCTTTTAGGCGTTGGACAATGGATTGGGTATTGTCTGATGAGTTATCATCAACTACTATGATCCGGTATTTTTTTTGGGGGTATGTCTGATTCAGTAGAGATGTTACGCAACGTTCTATATTGAGCTCCTCGTTTCTGGCAGGGATTACTACTGCAAGAAGAGGCAGTTGGGAATTATGCGGCTGATCTTGGGGCCTGAGATTCTCCCTGTTGAAATAAAGCTTGCCAATGACAAGGAGGAAATGTGAAAGAAAAACGAGTAATGCAATTGCGATTAAGAAGAGGGTCAATTTTTTCTCTTTAATTTCAGGGCAATTTGGTAATATATTTTGGTATGTTGGTAATTGTTTAATAATATATCAAAAATGGCAATCAATATGAAATGGTTTTTGATCTCTCCATTTACCATTAATGTACTAAATGCTTCAATTCTCTTGGTTTTCATGATTTTTTTCCTTTTGGCAGGAAAGAGAAAATCCAGGGCAACTCTCTTTTTGATTGCTTTTCTCACGGGGGTTACACTGGTTTTCATCTCTTTTGTTGTAATTTTTTCAAGCATAGAACCATATTATTCGACGATTGCCTGGTTAGCCCTCCATCTATTTGTTTTTGCTTCTATTTTCATGGTTCAGTTTGCCTATTATTTTCCTGAAAATCTACATCCTCGGGAATCAAAAATCGTTTTAGTAGTCTGCACGGTCGCATCGTCTATCGTTTACCCATATTATGTTTATAAAACCCTCTCAATGGAGCCTTCATATAGTTTTGAAGGGTCCCTTTTCGTATTTTTGAATACCCCGGAAATAGGTGTTGTTATAGGGTTGGAGATAATATGGGTGTTGCTTGTTCTCCTTCGAAAAGCCGCATTGCTTTCTGAGTACCGGTATGGCGGTTTTTTGAACCGCTGGGCAGGTGACCCCGGGATTTCTCAGAAGCCAAAGGGCCTTATCCCGGTATTTGCCCGCTTTTGCGTTGCCTGTATAAAAATTTTCAGGGCAAGGGCAAGACCTGCAAAGGCCATCCGGAACCTAATCCTTATCTTTGTCTCACCGATTCTACTTATTTTAGCTATTGTTATGGCCTATCAGGGATTTTTGTCCTGGGAAATCGTTGCACATATTTTGGGTTCAGGATTCATGGCGGTCATTTTTATTTTCATCATGCTTTATATTAACAACTCCTCTGAACCTTCCACGTTTTTAATCAAGCTTATCGGGATTTCATTGGGAACCATTCTAATAATCTTCGGTCTGGTTTCCAATATTGCATTGATAATAAGAGACGAAGAATACGACAGGAAGCGCCTGATCGAAGTGAAACAGTGTGAAAAGGCCGTTTCAGATAATGATATATCACAGATACCTGAAAGTGTGGCCTACTTATTGAGCCGCCCACTGGGGGAAGGGCCGGATTCCGTCAGTAATAAAGTGGAATTTGTCAGGGATTCTAATTTCAGCCTTCAAAAGGTCATAGAAAACAAAGTTGAGAATTTGCCTACCTTGAAGACCGGTTCCATCATTGGGGATATGCCTGAGATGACACGTCTGTACCGCCGGATTGGGCGTCTAAATGTAAACGATTACTATATACACTACGACTTTTCAATGGACGGAAGATTGTACGAGGCAGGCTATTCTTATATTGCATATAGAAAAGTAATTCATGAAACAGGTTTGAAGCTGGTTTACATAATCATGGGATCAGTCCTCTTCATAATTGTCGTATTTCCCCTTTTCTTCCGTGAAAGCCTTATCAAACCGTTGAATAGGCTCCTTGATGGTGTGCGAAAGGTGAACGAGGGAGATCTTGGAGTTGTAGTTCCCGTTCAGGTGGAAGATGAGATCGGTTTTCTCTCAGGATCTTTTAATAAAATGGTAAAGTCCATTTTGGAAAGTGAGGAGAAACTAAAGGATAATCTGGACTTCCAGGTCAAATTGACTGAATCGTACAGTTATTTCGTGCCAAAGGAATTTTTAGAGTTTCTTGAAAAAGAGAGTATCA
>CAZUHR010000346.1:0-3889 GCA_964620335.1 uncultured Desulfobacteraceae bacterium | reverse complement strand
CCTTCCTGGATCATATAGGCGGCCTCGTTGATTGCATTGGCCAGCATCAGGTCAATGATCTCCTGATGAGACATCTTTTTAGGTGAAATGCCGTTTTCCTTCAAATAATCCTCAATTACCTTGAAAACTTTAGGATTGGGTACAGGCTTTTCCCCGCTGTAATCAAAATAACCGGCACCGGTCTTGCGGCCGTAGCAACCGGTCTGGAAAATCAGTTCGGTGAGGGGGTGCATTTTATAGCGTTCTCCCATAGTCCGCTCAAAGGTTTTTCCCACGTGGTAATTGATGTCGATTCCCGTAAGATCGCTCAGGGTGGCAGGTCCCATGGGCATCCCAAAGTCAACCATGGCCCTCTCGATGACCAAGGGGTCCACACCCTCGGCCATCAGGGGCATAAACCCGGCCATAAGACCCCCAAGCTGCCTGGACACGTAAAAGCCTGGACCGTCGTTGACCACAATGGGGACCTTTTTGATGGCCCTTGCAAAGGCCACACTGGTGGAAAGTGTCTGGTCGGATGTCTTTTCGGCGCAAATGATCTCCAGAAGCTGCATCCGGTGGGCAGGATTGAAGAAGTGAAGTCCGATCATCCGTCCCGGGTCTGCCAGGACCGAGGCCATCTGTGTGATAGGCAGGGCCGAGGTATTGGTAGCGAAGATCGCATCGGTCCGGCAGATACCTTCAAGCCGCTTCCAGATATCCTGTTTTATTTTCATGTCCTCCAAAACCGCCTCAATGATAAGGTCAACCTTTTCGATATCCTCCAGGGATGTAGTGGTGGTCAAATGATCCTGTATCAAACGGTCCAGATCTGTCTGGGTCATCTTCTTTTTTTTGATAGGGTAGTCAAAGGTCTTGCGGACAGACACCACCGCTTTCTCGACGGCTTCATCGTTGATGTCCCACAGTACAGCATCAAAGCCGCCCTTGAGGAGCAGGTTAACGATGCCTGAGCCCATGACACCGCCGCCCAGCATGCCCACCTTCCTGATCTTAGCGGGATCGATGCCCTTGATGCGGGGTAGCCTGCCCGCGGCACGGGTGTTTAGAAAGATGCCCATGAGGTTTTTGGCCACGTCGGATACGGCGCAATCGGAGAAAAGGCCAACCTCTCTCTCAATGTCCGCCTCGATATTATAACTGAGACCCTTTTCAACGGCCTCAATGGCCTTAAACGGGGCTATGTAACCCTTGGCCTTTTGAGCGGCCATCATTTTGGAGTAGTTAAGCAGGGCTTGTTTTTCGGCGGCACTGGGAATTCGGTCATTTATGTTGCGTGTCCTTCGCATCCCAAGGTTCAGTTCTCCGGAAATGAACCGGTGCGTAGCCTTTAGTGCCGTTTCCAGCAGCACTTCCTGATTCACCACCTCGTCCACAAGTCCCCGCGAATATGCCTTTTCAGCTTTTATGGGCTTCCCGACAGTTATCATCTCAAGGGCATTGGGAAGTCCGATGAGCCGGGGAAGCCTCTGGGTTCCGCCTGCTCCCGGGATAATGCCGATCTGTACCTCCGGTTGTCCCAGGCTGGCCCCTTTAGCGGCCACGCGATAGTGACAGGCCATGGCCGTCTCCAGTCCACCGCCAAGCGCATTCCCGTTGATGGCGGCGATCACGGGCTTGGGTCCTTTCTCGATTCTGTTCAGGAAACGGGCCGCTTCCAGTACTACAGGCAAGATAGTTTCTCTTTCCTTTACCTTATAAAGCTCCGTAATGTCAGCCCCTGCAATGAAATTTTTTCCAGTGCCAGTTAGGATCAGGGCCTTGATATCCGGATCGTCAAAAGCCCCGTTGATTGCTTCCCTAAGCTCCTTGCTGAAATCCGGAGACAGCTGATTGACGGGTGGGTTGTTCATGGTGAGTATGGCGACTCCGTCCCTGATTTCTACCGTTATGGTCTGGTATTCGGTCTTCATGGTGAAATCCTCCCGTTTCCTCTTCTATTTTGTTATATTGTAAATAAATAAAGAAAAATTCCAAGTGAGACTTGGTATATGTCAAGCATATTATGGTACAAACTAAAATATCGTCAAGAAAAATATAGTGAGAATATGGAAATGAGACAATTTTTCTTGACTTTTTCAGTTTGACAATTTATGAAAATTCACTAAACTTGTATATAACGATATAATTGTTGGGTCAGATCAAATCTACCGTGACCAAAGGGAAACATCACTTAAATATAAGCCCAGGGGTCATCATGAAGATCAACGACAAAAAGCAATACACATTCGCCGCTCGGCACACTTCCAGGTTTTTCATCCAGGCACATAAAGTCTCATCAATAATTACCGGGATTCGGTTCACAATGGACGTTAGGGTTCATTCAAAAATTTTTTGATATAGTTATAACGTGTTGAAACCGACACTAAAAATACAATATCCATTAGACTTCAACCATTTTTAATCCATAACCTTAAAACCATAATCCTTCACATGTACGAAAGGAGGCAAGGGCTATGAAAAAAACCACAGTCAGTTGGATCGTATTGTTAGGTGTCAGCTTTGTAATGGCCATGAGTTTCCCTGCCTGGGGCGCGGATACCATTAAAATAGGCGTCATCGGACCCATGAACTTTATGCAGGGAAAGGGGCATTGGAATGGGGCCATAATGGCCGAGGAGAAGATCAATGGCAAGGGAGGCATCCAGGTCGGCGACAAAAAGATGAAAATCGAGCTCGTCAAGGCGGATTCTAACGAGTTTATAAATGTTACGGATGCCACCAATGCCATGGAACTGATTTTGACCAGAGACAAAGTGGATTTCATTGTGGGCGGGTTCAGGACCGAGGCTGTCCTGGCTATGCAGGACATTGCCATGGATTATAAAACAATCTTTATCGGATGCGGCGCAGCCCACCCCGAACTCTGCCTGCGGGTGGCCAAGGACTATAAGAGGTATAAATATTTCTTCCGGGGCACACCTTTCAACTCCACGTATCTGGTCAAGACCTGTTTTATCCAAATGGCAACGGTGGGTGCGATAATGAAAAAGGCCCTTGGCATACCCAAGGTAAAGGTTGCCATTGTCGCTGAAAAGGCCATGTGGGTGGATCCCATGATCAAGGCGGCGGAGGGATTTATTCCCAAAATGGGCATGGAGGTGGTTGGTGTGTGGAGGCCGTCCGCCGTGGCTACGGACGTGTCGGCGGAACTCTCGGCCATCCAGCGCTCCGAGGCCCATTTGATCTTCACCATTTTTTCCTCTTCCGTGGGCATTCCCTTTGCAAGACAGGCCGGGGAGCTCAAGGTGCCGGCCGTGCAGGTGGGTATCAACGTAGAGGGCCAGAAGGACGGATTCTGGAAAGCCACCCAGGGTATGGGAAACTATATCATGACCTTGAACACCTATTGCCGGGGTGTGGAGTCCACTGTGCTCACCAAGCCTTTTGTGGAAGGCTATGTAAAAAGATTCGGCGAGACGCCGACCTATACCGCGGATACGTATACTGCCATAGTCCTCAACCTGGCCCCCGCCATTGAACAGGCGGGGACGCTGGACGCGGAAAAACTAATCCCCATCATGGAAACACGTGAGTTCCTTTCACCTTCCGGAACGGTGGGATTCATGAAAGATGCTGAAGGCCGTCATCTTCATGATTTGAAATGGGGCCCGGGTTATCTCACAAGCCTGGGTGTCCAGTGGCAGGACGGAAAACTAAAGGGTGTCTGGCCGAACAAGTGGAAGGCCAGCCCGGAAGCGCCCGAGATTACCTACAAGGGCATTGTTCCCTACAAGATACCGCCCTGGGTCGTCAAAAAATATAAAAAATAGAAATAACTTCAACATCTCCTGCCACTCATTGCCGATTCATGAGCGGCGGGAGAACAGATGCGCAGAGGCACTATGTTACTGGATATCCTTATCAGCGGTCTGATCAGCGGGAGTAT
>CAZUHR010000345.1:0-3893 GCA_964620335.1 uncultured Desulfobacteraceae bacterium | reverse complement strand
CGGCAGACCCTTGCCACGGCAACGGAAAAGGCAGGGATGTGTAAGTGAAGGATATAACGGTGCAAAACTTAATTCCGGAATTCTGTGTTTGGTAATAGTTCAGCCTCAGGTCAGTTCGATCCATTCGATTTTGTCATTCCGAGGCTTCGGTCCGTAGGGCGAAGCGAGGAATCTTAGTATTGCACTCAGGGCGGACCTCCCAGGAACCCTTACCATTCTAAACTCAGGTCTTTCCAGGTTGGGTTAATCTTATTAACCAATTGATTCTTCTTCTCCCTTCGGTCGAAATGACAGCATTAAAAACTGAGCTATGACAAACGGTTTTATTCCTTCAAGCAATATATAACAGTTGAAAGGCACGGGGCGCCTTGTGCCTTACGCCTTGCGCCTTGGGCCTGTCTTATAATACCTCATGACCCCAACGACTTTTCCCTGAATTCGAAGGTCCCCTTCTTTGACCCGGATAGACTCCATTCCCGTGTGGGCCGGTTGGAATTCCACATGATCGTCTCTTTTGTAATATTTTTTAACGGTCGCCTCATTATTGATCAAAGCCACCACGGTCTCACCGTTTTCCGCCGAGGGCTGCTTCCTGACCACCACGAAATCTCCGTCTAAGATCCCCTCTTCCTGCATGGAATCTCCCCTTACCTGGAGCACGAAATGATCTCCGTTCCCTATCATGGATGGCGGGACCTCGATGGTTTTTACATCTTCTATTGCCTCAATGGGTTTTCCGGCCGCCACCCGTCCTAAGAGAGGAAACTCGAACCGTCTGGTTTCCACGGGGCTGATTATCTCAATGGCCCGTTTCCGGTTCTTTTCTTTTGGGAGGCGAATGTAGCCTTTCCGCTCCAAGATCTTGAGATAGGTGGTGACCGTATTATAGGAACGGAAGCCGAAGCGGGCACAGATCTCATCAAAACTGGGAGGTCTTCCCCATTCATCTCTGTACCGTGAAATGTAGGCCAGAAAAATCTTTTGCTTGTCTGACAATTTCATGTTTTACCTCCTTTTAGTTTCCACCCATAAATGGTCTTTTCTCTGTTTTTGCGAATTCCCTGGAATTTACACTGAAACTTATAGTATAAATTTTACTGAAAGTCAATAAAAAATCACAGAACTGGCAGAAATTTGTTTGGTGCCTTATGTTCAGGTGACCAGGGTCTAAGCCCTTGGATATTCATCGGGTATTAGAAAAAGTATAGGGAGTAGACTTCCCCAGATCGGGGGAGGTTAAATCAAGGACTGGCAATCCGGGTGTTTATTTGTTTAAACGGCTAGCCCCTGATTATTTAGAAAACAGAACTGCGGCAAAATTGACGGACTCGTAAAAAGCTATGTGATGCCGCGCTCCGGCACTGTAACCGAAACTATCTTGCTAAGTTAGTTGAAAGTCCGTCAATCCCGCAAAGCGGGAGGGTGAGGGTGGAACCATTTGAATTTACTTCAAATGGCGGGGGAGAGGAAGCCCTTTCCCGCCGAGTAAAAAGGCGCAACACGACTTTTTACGAGGTTATCAAAATTGACAGCAAAGCGGGTTAGGAAATTACGTTCCCGTCAGTGACTTGATCCTTCCCGTTACGTCCCTTGAAGTTTCAAGCAGTTGGACGATTTCCCTATTGTCATTAAAAATAGGCGAAATTGTGATGACATCAAAACGCGTCTTTCCGTCTTTGTCTTTATATTCCTTCATGGTGCTGAAACGACCGATTTTTTTGAGCTCTTCAAGCCGCCCCTTAAGAAAACAGGAGGTACCCGTTTCCGTACAGGGTTTATCCCGGCCGTATCTCACCTCGTAACATTTCTTGCCCAGGACTTTATCACGGGTAAGGTTAAGATCTCTAAGGTATGTCTCATTGACAGTGTCGATGGTCATATCCATATTGACTACCATAATTCTATAGGGGAGGAAATCCAGAATGGCCTGTATGTGTTCTCTGTTCTTTTCCTCGTTTCTTAAACGCTCCCTCTCCAGTTCCGTCTTTTCCACCTCTATCTGGATCAGATCCCATAGAAGCCTTGCCCCCCGGTGGTCCATTGAAGAGATATGAAGTGGTTTTGTCCTTATAAGTTTTTCTCTGACCTTTGTGGATCCGGTCAGTTCAATGATGAGATTTAAACCCTCGAGATCGTAAAGATCCCGGAAATTGGCGGTAGTGAACAAGCCCAATTTCTTGGCGTAAAGCAGCCCCGGGGCTTCGGGATTCATGTCCGCCACGCCCAGGATTTTCATATTAAGTCTTTTGAGGCGAACCTCGTCCAGTATCAGGAGAAGGTTGTAACAGGCCTTTCCCCCACCCACAATAGCTGCATTGAGAGGCATTTTGGCCTGTTCTCCACGGATTATCTTGCTAGATTCGTTCATTGCTTGATATCTTGACACCAGGCGGACGTCTTGTTACCCGGTCCTCAAATTCTAATTACGTTTCCAAGTACTCTAAGATTTTTCTGTGAACTTCGAAATTCGGCTGAGGCTTACTCGAAATATAGCAATTTTTCTTGGAAACATAATGAAATAAGTGTGCGAAGAATTCAAGCAAAAAGCCAGGTCCGCCTTTCTTCTTGCTGGAATTATGATTATAAACTATAATCAGCCCTCCGGAAGGGCGCCTGTATTCCATAGTATGAGACAGGGCTTCCACCTGTGATATGGGTCAGGGCCCGTGAAAAGTCAGACACCACAAAGTGAGTTCATTTGTTATAATTTGGCTGTAATGCAAGATTCAATCAGAATAATGGTGATTACATGATATGCGGAAAAAGGTGAGACAAGAAGCTGATCTCCTTCAGGTTGTCCTTGATGCAATCCCGGATTTTGTAGCTCTTAAAAACAGGGAGTTGCAATATACAACGGTCAATAAAGCCTTCTGTCGTTTTGTCTTCATGAAAGAAAAAGACATTATCGGAAAGACCGACTTGGATCTCTTTCCGAAAGATGTGGCTGAGGAAAACAGGAAGGAAAGTTTGAGGGCCCTCAAAGCGGATGAACCGCTCGAGAGAGAATTGAAGACGGAATCTCCGGAAGGACATAGGATCTGGCATATGATAGAAATGCCCTTGACTGGTCCTGACGGTAATATCACAGGGGTCTTTTGGAGCGGAAGAGACATCACTCAACTCAAGGAACTCCAGGCAAAGATCGTTCAGTTCCAAAAACTGGAAGGCATGGGACCTCTGGCCGCCGGCATTGCCCATGAACTCAATACGCCTTTGGGTATTATCATTGGCTATGCCCAGCTCCTGAAAGAAGATCTTTCTGAAGACAGTCCCATTCACGAAGGGCTTGAGGTTATTGAAAACCAGAGCAAGGTTTGCCGCAAGATAGTGGGGGATCTTCTAAGGTTTTCCAGACAGACCGAAAGCCAACTGACCGAACTGGATATAAACGAGTGCATTGAGGAAGTGGTGTCGGTTGTGGAACATATCTTCAATTCCGACAGAATTAGCATCAAAAGGGATTACGGTCAGAGTCTGCCTCCAATTAAAGGCGATAAAGACAAGCTGAAGCAGGCCTTTCTCAATTTGCTCAGTAATGCCCATGATGCCATTGGAACCGACGGGGATATCAGCATTTCAACACGATTTGACAGGGAAAATGATGAGATTGCTATTTCTTTTGTCGACACCGGCATAGGCATTCCTCCTGATATTATGGATAGAATCTTTGATCCGTTCTTTACCACAAAGGCTGTTGACAAGGGAACCGGCTTGGGACTGTCGGTTACTTTCGGCATTGTTCAAGAACATGAAGGTAGGCTGGAAGTCCAGAGCCCACCGTGGAATGCAATAAGCGAGGATGGGATGGATGTAAAGGGAACCGCATTTATTGTAAAACTGCCTGCTTCAAAAGACAGAGGTCACCGATAGCGGGGATAGGAGATTGTAAATGG
>CAZUHR010000344.1:0-3900 GCA_964620335.1 uncultured Desulfobacteraceae bacterium | reverse complement strand
AGTCCACATGGGGATCATGGTTCCGCTGGTAATATAGCCCACATGCTTGTCGCCCTTAAATACCTTTGTACCCTCCCGGGCTATGCCCCGGCCGGCAACGGCAATGAATTTGATCACGCGCGGCAGATCCTGGATAAGGGAGTAGTCCCTCCTAAGGATCCTTTTAAACGCCTCCTGCTGCTTTAACAGGACCCCGCGCCCCATAAATTCGTTTTTCAGCGGCGAGAAGCTCACAGCGAATTTTGCAAGGGGGCAAGCCATAATAGGGATTTCCTTGCCCTCAGGATCTTCACCCAGCTCATTGCCATAGAGGGGCAAGCCGGCTTCCAGGCGAAGCGTATCACGCGCTCCAAGACCGATGGGGGAAGCGCCCGCGGCAATAATCTTATCCCACAGCATGGGTCCGTCTTCCCTGTTACCAAAAAGCTCAAAGCACAAGGGCTCCCCCGTATAGCCGGTGCGAGCCACATTCACCTTGGCCCCGGCGATGGTGACAGTGCTTACAGAATTTCTCACGGGTTCCGGGAGAGATCCGGACTCAACGATCTCTTCCATTATCCGGCGGGACATAGGACCCTGAAGTGCGAGCATAGCTATTTCTTCGGAGCGGTCCGACAGTTCCACGTCATCGAAACCCTTCAGAGCCTTTTGAAGGTGGGCCCAGTCTTTTTCCCTGTTGGCGGCATTGACCACCAGCAGATACTCCTCTTCAACAAATCGGTACAAATATGCATCATCAACGGCCCCGCCGGTTTCAGTGGGGATAAAGGTGTACTGGGCACCTGTTGTCCTGATGTCAAGTGCTTCGGCGTTGTTGCTCAGTACGTGCTGAAGAAACCTAAGGGCCCTATTCCCCCGGACGATAAAGCGGCCCATGTGGGATACGTCGAAAAGCCCGGCCCCCTTACGTGTGGCAAGATGTTCCTGCACAATGCCGGTAGGATAAAAAATCGGCATCTCCCATCCGGCAAATTCAACTATCTTGGCTCCAAGGGCCACATGCTGTTCATAGAAAACGGTTCGTTTAAGTTCGCTCATAGATTCGCCCCTCTCTTTCTCATCCGCATGAAAGGATCTCTGTCCAATATCATTGTAACAGGACTCCGATTATAAGCCGAAATCTATATCAGGGTAGAGTGGTTTCGTCAACATATGAAGCAAATCGCTAACCACCAGCAAGGCATCATCTGCCATCTGACAAGCTCACGGCCCTGAGCGAAGCAGAAGGGTTGCGTTACCTGATATTAATGAAGATATTTAGATTTGATGGCGGATTCCGGCCAATTCAGCTTCAGTCAGTTCTTTTGGGATTATGAATACATTGGATCATCCGGCAAATTTTAATGGGTATTTACATTCCTAGGTTGTATATGTTAAATATCAATTTTTTTTCGCATCATTACCTTTCTGATTTGGTACACTTCCGGGACATACTGTAACAGATTTCCGTGGCTTCACATAAAAGAGTGGGCCGGGTTTTCAAAATACTAACATAAAAACTAAGGAGAAATCGTAATGAAGGAAATCAGTGAATTAAACTTACCCGAAGACATTCGCTATGCAGAAGATCATGAATGGGCCAGACTCGAGGGAGAGAAAATGAGGGTCGGTCTTGACGATTATGCTCAGGATCAACTGGGAGACATCGTTTTCGTGGAACTTCCTCAAGTGGGAGACAGCTTTAAAAAGAATGAAGAATTCGCGACTGTAGAATCCGTCAAGGCCGTCTGTGAGTGCTATCTACCGGTGACCGGAAAAATCATAGCCGTGAACAAGGATCTTGAAGATTCCCCTGAACTGATGAACGAAAGCCCTTACGACAGGGGATGGATGGTGGAGGTCAATCCAGAAGATCCTTCTGAAATGGAGACACTTATGACCAACATCCAGTGCCTCGAAAAACTGAAAGGAGCATAGTAAATGCGTTACTTGCCTCATACCAGCGAAGATATTGCCTCAATGCTTGGGGCTGTGGGGCTCAAGCACCTTGACGATTTGTTCTCAACAATCCCCGAGGATTACAGGTGCAAGGAGGTTCTTAACCTGCCGGAGCCGTTGACTGAGTGGGAATTGAATGAACATATGACCGGCTTAGCCAACAAAACGGCAGCCTTTCCAGAGTACAAGGTGTTTATCGGGGCAGGCAGCTACGAACATTTTATCCCTGCATCCGTGTCTTACCTTTTGAGTCGCTCAGAATTCATGACCTCCTATACCCCTTACCAGCCGGAAATGAGCCAGGGGACACTTCAGGCCATTTACGAGTATCAGACCCTTGCGGCCAGGCTACTCGGCATGGAAGTCGCCACGGCATCACATTACGATGGCGCCACCGCCCTTGCAGAGTCATTACTCATGGCCGTTCGCATAACAGGGCGGACAAAAGTGGCCGTCTCAAGCCTCGTTCATCCCCTATATCGTCGAGTTGTTAAGACCTATTTCGAACCCACAGGTTACGAGGTTCTGGAACTGCCCTATCTCAGTGTCGGGCTGACCGATCTTTCGGTTCTCGATGGGATGGATGATCTTGCGGCCATCGCAGTCCAGTCACCCAATTTTTTCGGATGCATTGAGAATCTTCAGGCCGCAGGGCAAAAGGCACATGATATGGAGGCCCTTTTCGTCACCTCCTTTACCGAAGCGCTTGCTTACGGGCTTCTGACGAATCCCGGCTCTCAGGGGGCCGACATTGTCTGCGGGGAAGGCCAGAGCCTCGGGATTCCCCGTTCATTCGGAGGACCTGCTCTTGGTATGCTCGCGACAAATAAGAAGTATATGCGGAAATTGCCGGGCCGGCTGGTCGGTCAAACCAAGGACCTGGACGGCAAGAGGGGCTTTGTTTTGACCCTAGCTACCAGGGAGCAGCACATCAGGCGGGAAAAAGCCACTTCAAACATTTGCACAAACAACAGTCTCTGCGCCCTAGCCGCCGCCATGTATATGGCCTCTGTCGGGGGCAGCGGAATACGGGAACTTGCCCGTCTGAACCATGACAAGGCCGAATATCTTAAGTCCAGGCTGAAAGATCAGGGTTTTGACACATGCTTTGAAACCCCCACATTTAACGAATTCGTCGTGGAATTCCCCTCCGATTTTGAGGACACCCGCGCGCGCCTTATGCAAAAAAAGATAGTGCCGGGACTTTCGCTGGCTTCTTACTACCCGGAGCTTGCCAACCACTACCTTTTGTGTGTAACCGAAACAAAATCCAGAGAGGATATAGACACACTTGTCAGGGAGATTGAATCATGACAGAGTCGATTGGAACGACAGGCCTTATACTGAATGAACCGTTCCTCTGGGAAAAAGGAAAAAAGGGGAGAAAAGGATTCTCCCTTCCCCGAAGAGATGTTGAACCCTGCCCTCTTGACCGGGAATTTATAGGGGAAGGCCCCGACTTTCCGGACCTGAGCGAGGTTGATGTCGTGAGGCATTACACCCGGCTGTCCCAGTGGAATTTCGGGGTGGATACGGGCATGTACCCTTTGGGGTCATGTACTATGAAGTACAGTCCCAAAATCAATGAAAGCCATGCCGGCCTTTCCGGATTCAAAGAGGCCCATCCCCTACTTCCGGCCAATCTTTGCCAGGGAACGCTTAAGGTGATGTACGAACTGGAGCAGTATCTCGCAGAAATCACCGGCATGGATGCAACTACCCTTCAGCCCGCAGCCGGCGCCCACGGCGAGCTTACCGGAATGCTCCTTATCCACAGATACCATAAAAGCAAGGGAATTAAGCGGTCCAGCATTATTATACCGGATACGGCGCATGGCACAAACCCCGCAAGTGCCGCACTCTGCGGTTACCGCCCGATTCCTGTGAAATCCAATGATCAGGGGATACTCTCCGTTGAGGCCGTCCATGAAATCATGGATGAGGACACGGCCGGAATTATGA
>CAZUHR010000343.1:0-3904 GCA_964620335.1 uncultured Desulfobacteraceae bacterium | reverse complement strand
AATGGACATTTCCATCGGAAAGCAAACCAATGAAATGTAAAGTCCCGCCGTTTTTTGCTCGCCGGACGATATGAGACCAGGCTTCTGTCTCAAAAATCCGGCCTGTCTCGAGGGCCCTGTTAACAAGACGCGCTCCCTGCTCAAATATCCGCCCGGCCCCGATGGCATTATGACCAACTTCACTGTTGCCCATGTCTTTGTCCGAGGGCAATCCCACAGCAGTACCGTGGGCCTGTAGCCGACAGTAAAGCCTGGACGCTTGCAGGCGATCAAGGTTAGGAGTCCTGGCCATATAGACTGCATTGCCTTCGTATTCCTTTCCAATACCCACACCGTCCATAATAATGAGAAGCAGGGGCCCCATTCTACCTGAAAATGATTTTAGTCTTTTAAGTTGAAGCAACATAGAGATTATTCCTTTGGTCGTGAGGGGTCATTGGCGAGGACCTTCGGGTGCTTTAGGAAAAAAGAGCGTAAACATCGTCTCCCCTGACCCATAGCAGTCTTCCTTTTCCTTACAAAATGAGCAATCATTTATATTACCGGGACAGACATCTGTTTCTTTTGGTATGAATCCGCACCTTGAAGATACCATGTCTATCTTGAAGTTGTAGCGTTCCGAAAAAATCTTCATACGCAACAGATCCGCTCCTTTACCCCCTGCATTAAAATCAAATGGTCTTTTTGAGGAATAGGCCATGGTGTCCTGCGTGGTAAAGAATCCCTCAAATATTCGCCGTTGATCTCCTTCCGTAATACCCACGCCATAATCATGCACAACCAGTTCCGTGCCCTCCCCTTTTTTATTTATAATCACTTCTATCTTCCCCATATCAGGGGTATTTTCTATAGCATTCTTTATAAGACCATCTATCACCTTCTGCAATGGGTCAAGGGGCATATATATGGATGGTGTTTGTACAAATCTTGTTATGATTTCCACCTTCCGATGGGAAAATGACGGCTCAAGCGCTTTAATTCTCTCCTTTATGTATCCATCCAGGGCTATCGCCTTAGGAATACTATCCTTGTAGCCGAATATCTCATCGATGCGTTTTCTGATACTTTCTACCAGACGACCCTCTCCCACCTCCTCGGCGACAAGGGATTCCAGTTCGTCAGCACATTCATCCATTAACCAGGAAATGAGATAATGGACATCATAATGCCTCTCCCGCATAATATCTTCCACCTGGTACTGCATATCCAATATTCTTTTCAGGTTGCGCCGTGCCCTCTCAATGGTTGCCCGCCAAGTCTTTTTCGGCAGAGAGGAAAGATCTTTCTCCAAGATATTAAGCGAGGCGCTCAGGATCGAAAGCGGTGTCCTCAGTTCATGGGAAAGGTGATTGATGACCTTGTCCTTGGCCCTGTTAAGGCTTGAGACCTCTTTATATGCTCCTTTGAGCTCATCCGAGAACCTTGCATTCTCAATGGAGAGTGCCACGGTCCCGGCGAGCATATTCAAGAGCTCGACGTCCGTATTGTCAAAGGACCCGGTCTTCTTGTTCATGGCACACAGGACCCCGATAATCCTGTCCTTGCTTCTCAAGGGGACATCTAACATGGACTTTGTCCTGAATCCTGCTTTTATATCCACTACAGAATAAAAATGAGGATCTTTTGATACATCAGGAACAATGATAGGCTTACCAGTGCGAACGACCTTACCGGAAACACCTTTTTCTGCAGGGAAACGGATCTCCTTAAATCGTTTTTCAGCGTCTAAATCGTCAAAGGCGGCCGATTTAAAGAAAAGCTCCTTTTTCTCCTCATCCAGGAGTATGACAAGGGCACCCTCAACCCCCAAGAGTCTCTTGATCTCGCCGCTGACATAATCCAAAAGGCCCTCCAGGGATAGATATTCAGGCAGGGCCAAGCTGGTACGGAGCAATGCTTCATTGTTTCGCTCAATCCTTTTTTCTTGTGTTATATTTCTGAGAATCACCAGTTCCCCGGACGGCTCGTCCCCTGTCTCCGAAAAAACAGTGGCCCTAAAAGCCACGTCCAGTATCCGGCCGTCTTTGGTCAGTCTTTTAGTTTCATGCTTACGTATAATCCCTTCCTCAAAAAGTTTTTGAATATTTTCTCTGGTTTCCTGCTCCAGGCCCGGAGGAACATATGGGATCGTTTTCCCTTCTAGCTCCTCAAAGGTCCAACCGAAAGTCTCCGTAAACGCTGGATTTATGTAAGAAACGCGTCCATCAATGGTAAATACCACAATAGGGAATGGCACAAATCTGAGAAGGGTTCTTAGACGTCTTTCCGATTTCTCAAGGGCATCCTGGGTCCTGAATTTATCCGTAATATCGCGGACTATGCCGCGAAAACCCACGCTTTTGCCTTCCTTATTGGTAATCACATTGGCTGAAAGTTCAACGACCTTATAATCACCATTTTTTGTAACAATTTGCCAGAGAAAATCCGAAAACCCCTGTCCAGTCTCATACATCCTCCTGAAAGAACCGACAACCTCCTCAGCCTGATCTTTATCCATGAATTTTGCGAAACTCTGGAACTGTATCTCCTCCCTCGGATATTCAAAAATCCTGCACAGAGAATCGTTGAAATAAAGGAAATTGCCATCAATATCAACTTCATAGACACCTTCTTCGATATTTTCGACAAAGGCCTTATAGCGCTCACTAGACAGGGCTTCACAATCACTATGCATAGTTTCGCTCATGAAATCGGTTTTTTGCTCACTAACTTTTGAAGGTTTGTCTGACAATGACTTTTCGGCCTTTTCTGATTATCTGTTTATGAAATCGCTGCGCGATTTCATGTATGATTTTAAATTATATATACGGTAACATGTGTTGTCATTATAAATTTTGAAAACGGATACCCTCTTGTGGATTTCAAATATGTGTCTTATACTACAAAAAATTGTGATCAAATCCCGTAAATCTTGAGAGGTCAATAGATGCCCAAAACAACAAAAATACCAAAGGCGACTATAACCAGACTCTCAATCTATTACAGACAGTTAGAGCTACTGGAATTTGACGGCTATCGCATGGTCTCTTCGGAAAAACTGGCCTGGTTGTGCCAAGTTAATCCGGCCCAGGTAAGAAAGGATCTCGGATATTTCGGAGAATTCGGTATTCGCGGTGTGGGTTACGACGTGATACAACTTCAGACCCACATAAAAAAAATTCTTGCCGTTAACCGTGATTGGAATTTTGGAATTGCCGGTATTGGAAATCTGGGCGCTGCTTTATTGCACCATGAAAATTTTTCCACAAGGGGATTTAAATGTGTAGCTGTATTTGACAATGACCCAAAGAAGATCGGCACAGCTATATCTCCGGGGCTGAACATAAAAGATATCAGGAAACTGGATAAGGCAGTCGAGGAATTGGACATAAAAATTGGTGTCATCACAACACCACCATCGGCGGCACAGAGTGTGGCAGATCTGTTTATGGAAGCTCATGTTAATGCTATCCTGAATTTTTCGCCTACCAGAATTCTGGCTCCGGATTGCTGTCTGGTGGAAAATATCGATTTTACAATAAGACTGGACATGCTCACTTACAAGTTGCGTAACAAAATCGGATTATAGGATCCGTTTGAATAAAAAACCGTGACGCACAGCCATGTAATAAACAAGGAGGGACCATGAAAAGGCTTTTCCTTAACGCATTGATAATATTCCTTATATCTGTCTTGTGGTACAGTCCACTGTTAGCACAAGAGCTTAGCGGACCGAAATTGGTTTTAAAGGAGCAGGAATTCAGTTTTAAGGAAGTCATGGAAGGAAAGGTTGTTGAACATGTCTTCCAAGTATTCAATCAGGGAGATAAACCACTTAAAATAATTAATGTCAAACCCGGTTGAGGGTGCTCCGCGGCCTATTTTGACAGGGTCATCCCCCCGGGCGGGGAGGGAAAAATAAAGC
>CAZUHR010000342.1:0-3908 GCA_964620335.1 uncultured Desulfobacteraceae bacterium | reverse complement strand
GGTACGTTAAAGGACAGCCCGAAGTAGGCCTTAATTCACTCAAGACAACAAATCCTGAAATGGAGGGATGAAATAGGGTGTCCACTTATGGGTGGTATGGCCGCCAGCAAACCGGAAAATGGCAATTTAATCTGGGAGAATTATAAGTATTTCCAATAACTTTGGCGTTGACAAGAGCAATTCTTATCTATATATTGTATGACCAATACATTGGAAACACAATTTTCAATTTTTTTTACTTTTTCCCTAAGTTTTCTCTTGACAGTGCCGATATACAACTTATAAAAGGTGACGTGAGGTCACTTTTTTAGAGAAATCAAGGTGGCTAAGAAAAAAAACACGTATTCTTTCAAAAGGAAGCCCAGTCATCTTCTCAAAGAGATAAAGAAACTTATTAAGACAAATAACATAATCCCAGCAAGCACAAAAGTAATACAAGATGCGAATAACATGTGTTTTACTATGCATGAAGTATATGAGGAGATATTGAAACTTGAACGGAAGGATTTTTATAAGTCCGGCACTCAGCCTAACAACCAACGTGTTTGGCAAGATACTTATAAGAAGGAAGTCAAGGGTTGTCGCATATACATAAAATTCAAGGTGTCAAAAGGCAAGTTCTTATTGACATCATTTAAACAAGATGAGAGTTAGCGAGGTACAACACTATGTATGACCTAAAAAATGGTATCCTTTGCCCATTATGTGAGAAGGGAAAACTGTTAGAAGAAAAAAAGGGTCTTGTATTCAGGTATAAAGAGAGTGAAAAGAGTTTCGAGAATGAGAGAGCTTTTATATGTGATGTATGCGGATATGAAGGACTTTCCCCAGAGGCTAACAAAAGAATTGAGAAAGAACTAACAGATTTTAGACGTAGTGTTGATGGTTTGCTTTCTTGTGCTGAATTAAAATCAATCAGGGAAGAATTAGGGCTCAATATGAAAGAGATGGCGAAACTTCTTTCTGTGAATGAAAAAACCATTGGAAGATATGAGAATGGCAAGGTTACTCAGAGTAAGCATATGGATAAGCTTTATAGGGTGCTAAGAGCCTTTCCTTCAGCCGTCAGTGCCTTGGAGCCAGGTATCATAATTTCGAATCATAAATACGAGAGCGGAGCGATGACAAGGGAAAAGAGTAGTTACAATCCTAAGCTAAAAAATGGATATCATTTTGCTGACGACTACTCTTTTGAATCGGAGGTTAAGGTAATTGTCGCGGGTTATTAAATTCAGGTTGGAAAACAGTAGAATCCGATCTCTTAATTTTAGAATAAAGGATAAAGTAACTGGTGACGAAATTACTGTTCCAATAGATATCTCTTTAAATCACAAGTATGACTACAAAAAGAAACGCATAGACCTTCTGATTTATGCTTCCATAGGTGAAGGTGAATTCCCTTTCTCATTAGAAATCGAATATGAAGGCCGGTTCGTATTAGATAAGAGAGCATCAAAAAAAGATGTTGAGCCAATAGCAAAAATAAATTGTCCTGCGATACTATTCCCTTTCCTAAGAGAAAGTGTGGCCGATATAACTCGCCGTGCTGGATTTAATCCCTTAATTCTGCCTCCGATAAATTTTGTTGCATTAGCGAAACAAAAAGAGTTGAAAGGCAAGAATAAGTAATTCCATTTGTCGAGATGTTTTCCGGCTTACCATTGTAAAACACCACCTCATCAATTGCTCTTTCTTTCCAAGTCTATTCTTGCAGCATGCAGATCTCGCAAGGGCCATTATCAGCATCCCTATAAATGCCTATTTGAGGGTAAATATCGCCGTCCCCGTCCCTGGATAGCCTTTGATAGTATATGCAGCCACACCAGGGTATAGAATTTTAGACCAGTAACATCTTTCGGAAAGGCTGTAAGGATGCGCATTTTTCTGTGCATCATGCACAAAATTTAGGGCATCGTTAAGGAATTAAAGTTTATTGGTTTTCTTGGTTCTTTGACAACAAAATATACAAAGTACAAAATTATTCAGCACTCTGGGAGCGCACCGCAAAACCCCGGAGGAGGTGGCGGAGATGGCACGGCCTCCCCCTGTCTCTTTGGCCGGTGGTGAAGTTGAAGCCACATGAGGATGACGAACCCACAGTCTCTCCTGACCATACCCATCCTCCAGTCGTCTTCAATAACGGCGTCATGTTGCTGTAACCCTTTCCTTCTTCATAAAGCTCTTCCAGCTCCCTTACCTTGGGCATTCGCCAGCCACCGCCGTCAATGCTAAGCCCTTGAACCCAATCTCTTGCCTCATACCAAGTAGTATCTTCGTCAGGCCCCGCAACCCATTCAAGTCTCGTACTGGTATCTCTCACCACACCATTAGCATACTTTTCGAAATTCTCGTCTGTCCGGATCACTTCAGTTCTGGAAACAGGGGGTGCCGAGGGAAGGCTGGTCACCTGCTGTTCCTTGTACTCCTGCTTTTTCGTTGCTGGTAAAGGTGATGGTTGGTTGATTGAAATAGCCCGATCATCTTTTCCGTAAATTACTGTCATTCGATGTTTTTTACCCTGGAATCCTTCAATGGGAGTACCCACGACTTCCCAAATTCCAAGAGTTAAAATATCCAGAACTGCATGTCCGACAGCCCGTCCAGCACTTGGTTCATCTCCAACCTCATATTCATATTCGTCCATACGCTTTCCATCATCAAGGCTTACAGTTTTTATTGGACCCCCTAATGTCATCTCTACCTCGCCACGCGTAGCCCCGACACGAACTAACCCGAGGTTTGGGTCTTTTTGCCCGCTCATAGCCATTCCGACAGAACATCCAGCGATGAGAACGGATGAATAAAAACAAGCGATAAGTGCATATATTCTAATCATGGCATTTCCCTCCTTGTGCCTGATAAAAAGCAATAGTTAAATAGTCTATAAAAACAGTAGACGCACAAACCACAAAATCCATTCTCGCGAGAATAACGTGTATAATGTTATTACTTCATTTTCTTTAGTTAGATTGATTTATAATGTCTCCTAACAGAGCTGACACTGTCCTGTCAGGAGCAAGGCTGGATGTATTTGAGGAGTTTCTCCACAAAGTGACCTTGTCTTCAGAGTATCTGAAGCGATTGAAAAAGAGATTCATAAAATTGAGCGTAATCATGCCACAAATTGTTAAAAAGTCAAGGCCAGATTTGTACCCAGTAAAAGACCAGTGCAATACTGGTATTATTGGAGGCATATGAAAAGCGGGATGTCCATTTGGTAGTTCGGCATATAGATGTCAGTGTCAACAAAAAGCCTATTTCATGCACGCTAAGAGTCGGGCCCTATAAATATCTTCACTTTCAGCCATCTGTTTTTTAAGTTCTGCAACCATAAATTTGATCCCTTTGGCAGACAGGGGGCCCACACTTTCCAGGACAAAAATAGCAGCCTGAAGACCCTTATTAAAAATTATGGTTGCTTCCCTTTCCGTTAATAAATTTTGATAGGTTTGTTTTTTCATGAACAGTTCCTTCCTGGGATTGATGATTTATCTTTAAGGAAGACTACTCAATTAATGTGCCAGGGGGTCGGGGGCAGTCTCAATTTTTCAAAAAAGATGGGAGCCTTTATTTTATGCTGTTTTAGAGGGGCAAACAACGAAAGGGTTGGATTGAAAAGACTGGAACCTTGAAAAGCCTACTATAAGTCCAAATAGTCCGTTTTGTGCAAGCTGTATGGCAAGAAAATCAGCTAAGGCCAGGAAGGAAAAGGGAGGCTATAAAAAGAAGCTAAACAACAAAAGGCTGAAAAACCTATAGATAAGCATAAAAAACGTCGTCAGGGCCAAAATACGGCCTTCACAATCGAGTTTGGGAAGTATGTTCAGGTGTTAGGAAATTGAAAAATTGGCGGATGATCAGTTGAGGCCGGTTGATATGACATCCATTCTGTTTTAATTAAGCACTGT